>JACIXM010000485.1 GCA_014360395.1 Actinotalea sp. | reverse complement strand
GAGCGCGTCGTGGAGGTCCGGTACGACCACATGGAGGGCCCGCGGTTCCGCCACACCACCCAGTTCGTCCGCTGGCGGCCGGACCGGGAGCCCGGGTCGTGCACGTACGCCCAGCTGGAGCGACCGGTGCGGTTCGCGCTCGGGGAGGTGCTCGGCGGATGAGCGCGCCGACGACCCCGCCGCCCTGGGGGCCGGCCGGCTTCGGGGACCCGTGCCGCGACTGCGGCTTCCGGTGGAGCATGACGACGGCCGAGGCCGTCGCGCTCGTGGGCGACGCCCCGGGCCGGTTCACCGCGCTCGTCGAGGGCGCCGAGGGCAGCGAGCAGCACCCGGACCTCGGCTGGACCGTCGCCGGCTACGTCCAGCACGTCGCGGACAACCTCCTCGGCTGGGGTGCGGGGCTCGCCGCGGCGCTGGCCGGCTGGGAGCGGGAGTACGTCAGCCCCGCCCCCGACGACGTCGCCCGGGTCAAGAGGTACGACGCCGTCCCGCTGCCCGCCGCGCTGTGGGCGCTGGGCCACGCCGCACGGGCCTGGGCGGAGGTGGCGCCCCCGGCGGTCGACGCCGACGTCGTGCTGCACCACTCCCGTCGCGGCCGCCTCGACGCGGCCACCGTCGTGCGGGCGGTCGCCCACGACGCCCACCACCACCGGTGGGACGTCGAGCGCACCCTCGCGGCCACGCACCTGTCCTCCTAGGCTCCGGTCATGGCGAAGGAGCTGTCCCGCGTCCCGAAGAAGACCTACGAGGCCGAGCTGTACCGGCTCCAGGCGGAGCTGGTGAAGCTCCAGGAGTGGGTGCGGGCGACGGGGCAGCGCGTCGTCGTCGTGTTCGAGGGGCGCGACGCGGCGGGCAAGGGCAGCACGATCAAGCGCGTCACGGAGTACCTCAACCCCCGCATCGCCCGGATCGCCGCGCTGCCGGCCCCGAGCGACCGCGAGCGCACCCAGTGGTACTTCCAGCGCTACGTCGCCCAGCTGCCGGCGGCGGGCGAGATCGTGCTGTTCGACCGCTCCTGGTACAACCGCGCCGGCGTCGAGTACGTCATGGGCTTCTGCACCCCGGACGAGTACCACCGCTTCCTGCACCAGTGCCCGATCTTCGAGCGGATGCTCGTGGAGGACGGGATCGTGCTGCGCAAGTACTGGTTCTCCGTCAGCGACGCGGTGCAGGAGGAGCGCTTCCGGTCCCGGCTGGAGGACCCGATGCGCCGCTGGAAGCTCTCCACGATGGACCTGGAGTCGATCACCCGCTGGGAGGACTACTCCCGCGCCAAGGACCAGATGCTCGTCCACACCGACATCCCCGAGGCGCCGTGGTGGGTCGTCGAGAGCGACGACAAGCGCCGGTCGCGGCTGAACATGATCCACCACCTCGTGTCCTCGATCCCCTACGAGGAGGTCCACCGGGAGGAGATCACCATCCCGGAGCGGCCCGCGTCCCGGGGGTACGTCCGCCCCCCGCGGGACACCCAGCGGTACGTCCCGGACCGCGCTGAGGAGCTCATGACCGGGTCGTCCGACTGAACCGGCGAACCGGGACCGACCGGGCATCCGGGGGACGTGCGGCCCGAGGCCTCGACGCGGGCACCGTCCGCGGGGCAGGCTGACGACCGTGCGTGAGAGCGAGACCCGGGACCTGCGCGATGCCGACCGTGTGCACGTCAGCGTGACGCTCGACGCGCAGAACGGCCGCCACCGCGGCGAGCTGACCGTCTACGGGGCGGGTCGGCCGATCCTCTACGGCCCCGTCGGCCCGGCTGTGTGGGACCACGTCTTCGGCGACCCGAACGTCTGGCACGAGCGCGAGGAGCTCATGCGCCTCATCACGGACTTCGAGCTCGAGGTGTTCGGCCTCATCCTCACCGGCGACCGCGCCGCAGAGCGCTTCACGCCCGCCGACGGCGGCGGCCCGCTGCTGTTCAGCGGCCCCGTGGAACGCCTGTGGTGAGGACGGCGGGACCCCGGGTGGTCCCGCTCGCAGGGGGCAACGTGGCGGGGGCGGTCGTCCGGGTGGGCGACACCGTGCGCAAGCCCGCCGGTCCGCACACCCCGGCCGTGCACGCCGTCCTGGCGCACCTCGCGGACGTCGGCTTCCCCCACGCGCCCCGCAGCCACGGCATCGACGACGACGGACGCCACGTCCTGGAGTGGGTGCCGGGGCCGATGGCCCACCCCGCCGCGGCGCACACCCCGCCCGTCGACCCGGCCGCCGTCGGACGCCTGCTGCGGTCGCTGCACGACGCGCTGGACGGCTGGGCCCCACCCGCGGACGCCGCGTGGGGCTGCCCGATCCCCACCGACGGCCACGACCTGGTCGTCCACAACGACGTCGCGCCGTGGAACCTCGTCCTCGCGGAGGACCGCCTGGTCCTCATCGACTGGGACGCGTGCTCGCCGGGCACCCGGGGCTGGGACCTCGCGTACGCCGCGCACGGGTTCGTGCCGCTGGAGCCCGCCACCCCGCTGCGCGCCGCCGGGGACCGGCTGTGCGCGCTCGCCGACGGGTACGGCCTCAACGAGACGGGCCGGCACCGGCTGGCCTCGCTCCTGGGCCCCCGCGCCTGGTCGATGCACACGCTGCTCGAGGACGGCAGCCGCACCGGCACCCAGCCGTGGGCACGGCTGGCGGCCGAGGGGCACGCCGAGGTCTGGCGCCGGCACGCGTCCTGGATCGACGCCCACCGCGAGTACCTGCACGCGTCCCTCCTGGCCTGAGCTGCCTCCGCACGCGTTCGCCAGGAGAGGATGGGCGGGTGACGGCGACGGTGCGCACGGTGGTGCGGGACGGGTCGGCCCTCCTCGTGCGGGAGTCCGGGCCGCCCGAGGGCGAACCGGTCGTCCTGCTGCACGGCTTCCCGCAGGACGGCACCGCCTACGACGACGTCGCCGCGCGCCTGGCCGCCGCCGGCCGCCGGGTGCTCGTCCCCGACCAGCGCGGCTACTCCCCCGGCGCGCGTCCGACCGGGCTGCGTGCCTACGCGCTGCGCGAGCTCGTCGACGACGTCGCCGCCGTCCTCGACGCCGCCGGGGTGGAGCGGGCGCACGTCGTGGGCCACGACTGGGGCGGCACCGTCGCCTGGGCGATCGCGAGCCGCCGCGTCGAACGGGTCAGCGCGCTCACCGTGCTGTCCACCCCGCACCCGGCCGCGATGCGGGACGCCCTGTGGCGCGGCCAGGCCGTCCGCTCCGCCTACATGCTGGGCTTCCAGCTGCCGCGGTGGCCCGAGCGCCGCCTCCTGGCCGACGACGGCGCCCGGCTGCGGCGCGCGCTGGGACGGTCCGGTCTCGACCCGACGCACGTCGAGCGGTACGTCCGCCGGATGCAGGAGCCCGGCGCCCTGACCGCGGCGCTGGCCTGGTACCGCGCGCTGCGGGTCCGGGACGGCTTCGGCGTCGGCCGCGTGCGGGTGCCGACCACCTACGTCCACGGGATCGACGACCCGTTCTTCGCGCCGGCCGCCGTCGTCGCGACCGCGCGGTACGTCGTCGGGCCGCTGCGCTGCGTCCCGCTCGTCGCCGGTCACTGGCTGCCGGAGACGCGGGCCGACGACGTCGCGGAGGCGGTCCTCGCGACGCCGTC
>JACIXM010000484.1 GCA_014360395.1 Actinotalea sp. | reverse complement strand
GGGCGTACGTGCACGACCCGGGCTCCCGGTCCGGCCGCCAGCGGACGAACTGGGTGGTGTGGCGGAACCGCGGGCCCTCCATGTGGTCGTACCGGACCTCCACGACGCGCTCGGGCCGCAGCGGCACGAACGACAGGTCCTTGCCGGAGTTCCACCGGCTGCCGGCCGCCTCGGTCGGGGTGCGGGTGCCGGACGCCTGGGCCTGGGCGGTCCACGGGTGGTCGGCGGCGTCGGTGACGAGCGGCTGGAGCTCGGTGAACAGCTCGCGGCGCCGGGCCATGGGGAAGGAGCTCGTGACGCCGACCGAGGCGAGCCGGCCGTCGTCGTCGTACAGGCCCAGCAGGAGCGAGCCGACGGCGTCGTCGGCGGACTTGTGCACGTGGTAGCCCGCCACCACGCAGTCCGCGGTGCGCTCGTGCTTGATCTTGGCCATGGCCCGCTTGTCCGGCTGGTACGGCTGGTCCGGGTCCTTGGCGACGACGCCGTCCAGGCCCGCGCCCTCGAACTGGTCGAACCACCGCCGCGCCTCGTCGAGGTCCGTGGTCATCCGGGTGCGGTAGATGCCCGGGCCGTCGCCGGTGACGTGCTGCTCCAGGAGCGCGCGGCGTTCGCGGAACGGCCGCCCGGTGAAGTCCTCGTCGCCGACGGCGAGCAGGTCGAAGGCGACGAAGACGGCGGGCGTCCGGGTCGCCAGCAGCGCCACCCGCGACTCGGCGGGGTGGATGCGCTGCAGCAGCGCCTCGAAGTCCAGGCCGGTCGCGTCGGCGTTCGCCACGACGATCTCGCCGTCGACGACGCACCGGTCCGGCAGCTCGCGCAGCGCCGCCGTGACGACCTCCGGGAAGTACCGGGTGATCGGCCGGGTGTTGCGGCTGCCGATCTCCACCTCGTCCCCGTCGCGGAAGACGACCGCCCGGAAGCCGTCCCACTTGGGCTCGTAGCACCGGTCCGGGGGGATCTGCGGGACCGCCTTGGCGAGCATCGGCGCGACGGGTGGCATCACCGGCAGGTCCATCGGCCCAGTCTCGTCCGCCGTCGACGCCGCCGCTAGCGCTGGGGTCGGGCGCTGACAGGCGGCGGCGTGCACCCAGATGCGGTGGGCTCTTGGCCAACGTACGGTCGAAAACCCCCCGTTCGGTCAAGGAAGCACCTGGAGCGCGCCCGTGAACGACCTGCCCGTCGACCTCCTGCACTGGCTCCTGGCGTTGTCGCCGATCGTGGTCCTGCTGGTGCTCCTGACCGTCGCCAACTGGAAGGCGCCGCAGGCGGGCCCGGTCGGCATGTTCCTCGGCGCGATCCTCGCGGTGACCTTCTTCCAGACGCCGCTGGAGACGCTCGCCGCGGCGCTCGGCGCGGGGGTGTGGGACGCGATCTTCGTCCTGCTCGTCGTCTGGCCGGCGCTGCTGCTGTACCGGACCACCGACGCGGCGGGCGGGTTCGTGTCGCTGCGGGAGGGGATCCGACGGTTCAGCAAGAACCAGCTCTTCCTGGTCCTCGCGTTCGGCTGGGTCTTCGCCTCGTTCCTCCAGGGGATCGCCGGCTTCGGCGTGCCCGTCGCCGTGGTCGCGCCGCTGCTGCTGGCCATCGGCGTCAAGCCGGTCATGGCCGTCGTCATCGCGCTCATCGGGCACGCCTGGGCCAACATGTTCGGCACGCTCGCCGTGGGCTGGCTCGCCACGCTCCAGGTGGTCGACCTCGAGGACCCGACGCTCACCGCGGTGCAGACGGCCCTCATGCTCTGGGTGCCCAACCTCGCCGCCGGGTTCACCATCGCCTGGCTCTTCGGCCGTTGGTCGGCTGTGGGCCACTCGGTGCCGCTCGTCCTCATCATCAGCCTCATCCACGGCGGCGGGCAGCTGGCCCTGGCGTTCGTCAGCCCCATCCTCTCCACGTTCATCCCCGCGGCGATCGCCCTGGTTGCCCTGTACCCGCTGTCCCGCTGGAAGCGGTACGGCGAGCGTGCGGAGCAGATCGAGGAGCGCCCGGCGATGGCGGACCGGTCCGACCAGGACGACGACGAGCCGGAGCCCGTCATGTCCTTCGGCTGGTCGCTCCTGCCCTACGGCGTGCTGACGGTCACGTCGATCGTCGTGCTGGCGATCCCACCGATCACGCAGGCCGCCGAGGCGCTCGAGATCGGCTTCCCGATCGGCGGGACGACGACCGGCTACGGCGTCGAGAACGAGGCGGAGGACCCGTACTCGCCGATGACGCTGCTCACGCACCCCGTCGTCTTCCTCGCGCTGGCGACCGCGGTGACGTGGGCCGTCTACCGGGCGAAGGGCTTCTACGCGGCGTGGCAGGAGAAGGCGGGTCCGCAGCGTGTGTGGGCGACGACGGCCGGCAACGCGATCCCCGCGTCGGTGGCCATCGTGTCGTTCCTCGTGCTCGCCGCGATCCTCGACTTCTCCGGCCAGGTCGACGTCCTCGCCCTCGGCATCTCGGCCGTCGCGCCGGCCGCCGTCTACGCCTTCGCGGCGAACTTCATCGGCGTCCTCGGCGCCTTCATGACCTCGTCGAACACCTCCTCCAACGTGCTCTTCTCGCAGCTGCAGCAGACCGTGGCCGGTGAGGAGGGCCTGTCCGAGTCGGCGATCATCGCGGCGCAGAGCACCGGTGGTGCCATCGGTAACGCCATCGCCCCGGCGAACGTCGTCCTCGGCACGACGACGGCGGGCATCGTCGGCAAGGAGGGCGAGGTCCTCAAGCGGACGCTGCCGTGGACCGCCGCCGTCGCCGTCCTCGTCGGTGCCCTCACGGTGGTGATGGCGTGAGCGGCGTGACCCCCGCCCCGAGCCCCACCCCGACCACCCCCCAGGAGGAGCGATGAACACGATGGTCCTGCAGGGCGCGGCGCTCGTGCTCATGCTGCTGGCACTCCCGCTGGCGAGCTTCGGCACGACGTCGGGCGCCACCTGGGCGAACGTCGCGGCGATCGGGGTGCTGACCGTGGGCGGTCTCATCCCGCCCGTCCTGCGCTACCTCGGCGACGACGAGGACGAGGAGCCCGACGCCGACGAGCGCGACGAGACGACCCCCGAGGAGGAGGACGCATGAGGAACCCCGACGGCCCCGTCACCGGCCGGCCGCCCGTCCGCGCCGAGCGCGGCATGGTCGCCACGTCCCACTACCTGGCGTCCGCGACCGGGCTCGACGTGCTCCGGCGCGGCGGCAGCGCGGCGGACGCCGCCATCGCGGCCAACGCGGTCCTGTGCGTGGCCTACCCGCACATGGCCGGCCTCGGCGGGGACGCGTTCGCCCTCGTCCACCGCCCCGGGCGGACGGTCGAGGCGCTCAACGCCTCCGGCCCGGCCGCCGCGCTCGCGACGCGCGACTGGTACCGCGAGCGCGGCCACACCGAGGCGATCCCCAGCCGCGGGGCGGCCTCCGCGCTGACCGTGCCGGGCGCCGTCGACGGCTGGCGGGAGCTCCACGAGCGTCACGGGCGCCTGGACTGGGCCGAGCTCTTCGCCGACGCGATCCACCTCGCCCGCTCGGGCGTGCCGGTGTCGCGGTCGCTGGAGGAGTGGACGGCCGACGACGTGCCGGACCTGCAGCAGCAGGACGAGGCGGCGGCGCTGTACCTGCCCGGCGGCCGTGCCCCCCGGGAGGGTGACCGGCTGCGCAACGAGGGTCTGGCCCGGACCTTCGAGGTCATCGCCTCCCGCGGCGCCCGGGCAGGGTTCTACGAGGGCGAGCTCGCCGAGCGCCTGTGTGCGCCGCTCGAGACGGCCGGGTCCCCGCTGCGGGCCGAGGACCTCGCGGCCTTCCGCGCCGAGTGGGTCGAGCCGATCTCCGGGCGCTACCGCGGCTACGAGATGGTCGAGATGCCGCCCAACACCCAGGGCTTCGCAGCCCTGCAGGTGCTCGGCATGCTCGACGGGCTCGACGTCGCCGGCTTCGGGGACGGGACCGCGGACTATCTCCACCACGCCGCCGAGGCGGTCAAGCTCGCGTTCGCCGACCGCGACGCGTGGCTGACGGACCCGCGCTCGCTCGACATCCCGCTGGACCGGCTGCTCGACACCGGCTACCTCGCGGAGCGCCGCGACCTCATCGACCCCGAACGGGCGATGACGATGGGCCAGGTCGACCCGGGCATCCCCGGGCCAGGCACCGGCGGCGGCGACGTGGGCGGGGACACCTGCTACTTCTGCGCGGTCGACGGCGACGGCCTGGCCGTGTCGATGATCGAGTCGGTCTACCACGACTTCGGCAGCGCGTTCGTCGCGGGGGACACCGGGGTGCTGCTGCAGAACCGGGGCTCGTTCTTCTCCCTGGACGACGCGCACCCCAACCGGCTCGAGCCGGGCAAGCGCTCCTTCCACACCCTCATCCCGGCGCTGCTCATGAAGGACGGCGAGGTCGACACGGTCCTGGGGACCATGGGCGGCGAGGGCCAGCCCCAGACGCAGGCCGCGATCGTGACGCGCCTGGTGGACTTCGGCTACGACGTCCAGCAGGCCATCGAGGCGCCGCGCTGGCTCATGGGCCGCACGTGGGGCACGAAGGACCAGGACCTCTCGCTCGAGGGCCGCGTGCCCGACGGCGTGCTGCGCGAGCTCGAGCGGCGCGGCCAGCCGGTCAAGCCGCTGGGCGACTGGGACGACAACATGGGCCACGCGCAGGCCATCCGCATCGACCGCGAGAGCGGCTACCTCGAGGGCGGTGCCGACCCGCGCGGGGACGGGCTCGCCCTCGGCTTCTGACGAGTCCCGAGGAGGACGCCATGGCCAAGAAGTTCCGCACGATCTACGACCGCACGGACGACGGGTCGGTGACCCTCGCCTCCAGCGCCGACCGGTGGCACCTGGCCGAGGACCACGTGCACCTCGCGCCGCACCAGCACGAGAGCACGCTGCTGAAGTTCGATGCGCAGCTGATGCCGATCATCGACTCGCCGGACCGCGGCGCCCTCGTCGTCATCGACATGCAGAACGACTTCTGCGCGCCGGGCGGCTGGACGGACGCCTCGGGTCTGGACTTCGAGGCCTGCCGCGAGGCCATCCCGGGTGTCCAGCGCGCGATCGCGGCGGCCCGCCAGCACGACATGTTCGTCATCTGGGTCTACTGGCACAACCGGCCGGACCTGCGGAACCTCGGTGCCCCCACCCTGCACTCGTTCAAGCACGAGCCCGCCCAGAAGGGGATCGGCGAGGACCTCGAGCACGGCAAGGTCCTGGTGCGCGGGGAGTGGGGCGCCGAGATGGTCGACGAGCTCAAGCCGCTCATGGAGGAGGACGACATCCACATCGAGAAGGTGCGGATGTCGGGCTTCTACGGCACCCACCTCGACGGGGTGATGCGCACGCAGGGCATCCAGACCCTCTACTTCGCCGGCGTCAACGTCGACCAGTGCGTCACGACCACGATGGAGGACGCGTACTTCCGCGACTACAACGCGGTGCTGCTCGAGGACGCGACGGCGACGTCGAGCCCGGGCTACTGCAAGGACGCCGTGGTGTTCAACACCCGCAACTGCTGGGGCTTCACGATGACGACGGACGCCTTCGCGAACCCCGAGGTGGTCCGGTCCGCGTGACCACCGGTCCGATGGCGCCGGACGCGTGACGCGAGGAGCCTGACCAGGTGCCCGGCCCTGCCCTTCTCGCCGCCCTCCCCGTGGGGGTGCTCGTCGCCGCCCACCTGCTCGCGACGCACCTGCGCGGGCTGGCCGGGCGCCACGAGGGTGCGGTGGTCTCCGCCGCGGGCGGGATCTCCGTCGCGTACGTGTTCCTGCACCTGCTGCCCGAGGTCGCCGCGGGCGCGAGCGTCGTGGGCGAGTCGGTGGAGGACCTCGTCGCGCACGTCCCGCTGCAGGAGGTGCTCGTCTTCCTCGTCGCGCTCGCGGGCTTCACGGTCTTCTACGCGGCCGAGCGGTACGCGGCCCGGCGGGGGTCGGCGCGGCACGGCGGCGCGGGGGCGTCGTCGGCGGCCTTCGCGGTGCACCTGGCGGCCTTCGCGGTCTACAACGTGGCGGTCGCCTACACGCTGCCCGAGCGCGTGGAGCAGGACCGGCTCAGCGCCGCCGTGTTCACGCTGGCGGTGGCGGTCCACGTGCTCGTCGTCGACCGCGGGTTGGCCGAGCACCACCCCCGCCGGTACGGGCACGTGGGCCGGTTCGTCCTCGTCGGCGCCCTGCTGCTCGGCTGGCTCCTCGCCGGGCTCGCCGCACCGACCAGCTCGCTCACGGTGAGCCTCATGACGGCCGTCGTCGCCGGCTCGGTGCTGCTGACCGTCTTCCAGGAGGAGCTGCCGCGGGCCAAGGACACCCGGATGTGGCCGTTCCTCGCCGGGCTCGCGGCCAACGCGGCGCTGCTGCTGGCCCTCACGCTGCTCCAGCCGGAGTCCGGCGGCTGACCGTCAGGTGGGGTTGCAGCGCGCTGCCAGGGTCGCGAGCAGGCCGACGTCCGGGCGCCACGGCTCGAGGTTCCACGACTCCTTGTCGGGAGCGCCGAGCGCGTGGCACTCGAGCTGGTCGCGCATGCCGGGTCCGGTGGCGTCGGTGCCCAGGGCGGTGCGCCGGCCGAGCGCCGACCAGACCGCCT
>JACIXM010000483.1 GCA_014360395.1 Actinotalea sp. | reverse complement strand
TGGCGTCGGTGCCCAGGGCGGTGCGCCGGCCGAGCGCCGACCAGACCGCCTCGGCCCCCGCAGCGCCCGCCGTCCGCACCCACGGGCGTGGGACCACGACGAGCGACAGCCCGCCCTCGTCCCCCCGGTCGGCCCACTCGGCGGAGAGGACGGGCTCTCCCCCGACGACGACGCGCGCGGCCCGGCCGGCGGCACCATCGGCGCCGTCGGTGCGAGGCAGCCGGACGACCTCGACCACGCCGTCGCCGGTGGCGTGCAGCCGCGCGCCGTCGGCCACGACTCCCACGACGACGGCGCCCGAGGTCTCCCGCAGCACCGCGGTGCCGTCCGCCAGGACCTCCGCCCTCGTGCCCCCCGGGCCGGCGAGGAGGATCGCCGGGGGTGCGGAGGCCGGTGAGCCCTGCGTCGGTGAGCCCTGCGTCGACGGGCTCGGCACGGGGGCGGGTGCATCGGGTGGCAGCGGCACGGAGAAGGTCAGCGCACCGTCCTCGGTGACCAGGTCCGCCGGAGCGGGTCCCCACCCGGTGAGGACGTGGAGCGTGGTGTCCCCCACGGTGACGGCCTGACCGGAGCGACGCACCTCGTCGGCCGACGTCGTCGGCGACGGCGGGGCGGACGCGCCGGGTGGGCCCTGGGACGGGGACTCCGGCGAGCTCTTCGGACCCGTCGTCCCACCCGCCGGCGGGGGCTGCGGCGGCGCACGGTCGGGGTCAGCAGGTCCGCACCCGACGAGGAGCAGCAGGGCGACTGCGCCGACGACGACGCGACGCGAGCGCGCAGCACCTCCTGGGCCGGCGGCACGCCGGTACCCCCGGCCGCTGGTCCCCATCCGCACCGACCCATCCTCCCCGACGGTCCTGGGCAACCACGGTCGGACGCAGCGTTCGTCCCGGCCGGCGCGTCGAAGGCGTCGCTGCGCTGCGCCGGGTGGTCGGCAGGAGGCGTGAGACGGCGGCCGGCGGTCCAGGTGCGCCGAGTACCCTGGCCGCGTTCCGTGGGGCCCACCTGGTAGGGGATCGATGAGCACCTCGTCCGACACGTCGCCCGAGCTCGGGACGGACGGCCAGCACCCGTCCTCCGCCGACCCCGCCGCGACGCCCGCCGACACCGTCGAGCACGCCGCCGCGACCCCCGACGTCGAGCTGCCCTGGGCCGAGCTCGGCCTCAAGCAGGACGAGTACGAGGAGATCGTCGGCCTCCTGGGCCGCCGCCCCACCGCTGCCGAGCTCGCCATGTACTCGGTCATGTGGTCCGAGCACTGCTCCTACAAGTCCTCCAAGGTGCACCTGCGCAAGTTCGGTGAGCGCACCACGGACGAGATGCGCCGGAACCTCCTCGTCGGGATCGGCGAGAACGCGGGCGTCGTCGACATCGGCCAGGGCTGGGCGGTGACCTTCAAGGTCGAGAGCCACAACCACCCGAGCTTCGTCGAGCCGTACCAGGGCGCCGCGACCGGCGTCGGTGGCATCGTCCGCGACATCATCTCGATGGGCGCCCGTCCGGTCGCCGTCATGGACCAGCTGCGCTTCGGCGCCATCGACCACCCGGACACGGCCCGCGTCGTGCACGGCGTCGTCGCCGGCGTCGGCGGCTACGGCAACTCCCTGGGGCTGCCGAACATCGGCGGGGAGGTCGTCTTCGACCCCGCCTACCAGGGGAACCCGCTGGTCAACGCCCTGTGCGTGGGCGCGCTGCGGCACGAGGACATCCACCTGGCCAACGCGTCGGGCGTCGGCAACAAGGTCGTGCTGTTCGGCGCCCGCACGGGCGGCGACGGCATCGGCGGGGCGTCGATCCTGGCCAGCGAGACCTTCGACGACACCAAGCCCTCCAAGCGCCCCAGCGTGCAGGTGGGCGACCCGTTCATGGAGAAGGTGCTCATCGAGTGCTGCCTCGAGCTCTTCTCGGCGGGCGTCGTCGAGGGCATCCAGGACCTCGGCGCGGCGGGCATCTCCTGCGCGACGAGCGAGCTCGCCTCCAACGGCGAGGGCGGCATGCACGTGGACCTGGAGAAGGTCCTGCTGCGCGACCCGACCCTGACCGCGGGCGAGATCCTCATGTCCGAGTCGCAGGAGCGGATGATGGCGGTCGTCACGCCCGCGAACCTCGACCGCTTCCTGGAGATCACCGGCAGGTGGGACGTGGAGACCGCCGTCATCGGCGAGGTCACCGGCGACGGGCGCCTGACGATCGACCACCACGGTCGCCGCATCGTCGACGTCGACCCGCGCACGGTCGCGCACGAGGGGCCGGTCTACCAGCGGCCCTACGCGCGCCCGCAGTGGATGGACGCCCTCAACGCGGACACGGTCAGCGGTGAGGACGGCGCCGCGCGCTACCCGCGGCCCAGCACCCCGGAGGAGCTGCGGGCGACGCTGCTGCGCCTGGTCGGCTCGCCGAACCTGGCCTCCAAGGCCTGGGTGACGGACCAGTACGACCGCTTCGTCCAGGGCAACACCGCCCTGTCCCAGCCCGACGACGCGGGGGTCATCCGGATCGACGAGGAGTCGGGCCTCGGGGTCGCGCTCGCGACCGACGCCAACGGCCGGTTCGGCAAGCTCGACCCCTACGCCGGGGCCCAGCTCGCGCTCGCGGAGGCGTACCGCAACGTCGCCACGTCCGGCGCCCGGCCGCTGGCCGTGACCGACTGCCTCAACTTCGGCTCGCCGGAGGACCCGGACTCGATGTGGCAGCTCGTCCAGGCGATCGAAGGCCTGGCGGATGCGTGCCGGCACCTCGGCGTCCCGGTGACCGGCGGGAACGTGTCGCTGTACAACGGCACGGGCGAGCCGGGGACCATCGACTCCTCCATCCACCCGACGCCCGTGGTCGGCGTCCTCGGGGTCGTCGACGACGTGCGCCGCGCGACGCCGTCGGGCTGGCGCGCCCCCGGCCAGGCGATCTACCTGCTGGGCACCACCCGGGGCGAGCTGGACGGCTCGGCGTGGGCCGACGTCGTCCACGGTCAGCTCGGCGGTCTCCCGCCGCGGGTGGACCTCGACGCCGAGCGCCGCCTCGCGACCGTGCTGGTGACCGCGTCCCGCGACGGCATCGTCGACGCCGCGCACGACCTGTCCGAGGGCGGCCTCGCCCAGGGCCTGGTCGAGGCGAGCCTGCGCTACGGCGTCGGGGCGCGCGTGCGGCTGGACGAGCTGTGCGAGCGCGACGACGTGACCGCGTTCGAGGCGCTCTTCGCCGAGTCCACGGCCCGTGCCCTCGTGGCGGTGCCCCGCAGCGAGGCGCAGCGGCTCGTCGACCTCTGCACCGCCCGCGGCGTCCCGTGCCTGCAGATCGGGGTGACCGACGACGCGGGGGACACCGCGGACGGCACGACCGCCACCAGCGCCGCCGGCACCGGGCCGGTGCTGGAGGTGGCCGACCTCTTCACCGTGTCGCTGGAGGAGCTCGCCCACGAGCACCGCGCGACACTGCCGCGGCACTTCGCCTGACGTCCCACCGGATGCCCCCGCACCGGGGGCACGGGACGATCGACCCAGTGTCGTCCGTCCACGTCCGTGCGACGGTACGGCGAGCCCACCACGACGACCTTCAGGAGGCCCCCGTGGTCGACGCCGCTCTCGAGGCCACGTTCGAGCAGGTGCTGCGCCGCAACCCCGGCGAGCAGGAGTTCCACCAGGCCGTCCGCGAGGTCTTCGACTCCCTCGGGCCCGTCCTGCGCAAGCACCCCCAGTACACCGAGGCGGCCGTGCTCGAGCGGCTGTGCGAGCCCGAGCGTCAGATCATCTTCCGTGTGCCGTGGGTGGACGACCAGGGCCGGGTCCAGATCAACCGGGGCTTCCGCGTCGAGTACAGCTCGGCGCTGGGCCCCTACAAGGGCGGTCTGCGGTTCCACCCGTCCGTCTACCTCGGCATCGTCAAGTTCCTCGGGTTCGAGCAGATCTTCAAGAACGCCCTCACCGGCATGCCGATCGGCGGCGGCAAGGGCGGCTCCGACTTCGACCCCCGCGGCCGGTCCGACGGCGAGGTCATGCGCTTCTGCCAGTCGTTCATGACGGAGATGTACCGCCACCTCGGCGAGTACACCGACGTGCCGGCCGGCGACATCGGCGTCGGCGCGCGGGAGCTGGGCTTCCTGTTCGGCCAGTACAAGCGCATCACCAACCGCTACGAGTCCGGCGTGCTCACCGGCAAGGGCATCACCTGGGGCGGCTCCCTCGTGCGCACCGAGGCGACCGGCTACGGCACGGTGATGTTCACCGAGCAGATGCTGCTGACGCGGGGGCTGTCCCTGGACGGCATGCGCGTCAGCGTCTCCGGGGCCGGGAACGTCGCGGTCCATGCCATCGAGAAGGCGCAGGCGCTGGGGGCGCGGGTCGTCACCTTCTCCGACTCCTCGGGGTACGTGGTCGACGAGGACGGCGTGGACCTGGAGCTGCTGCGCGAGGTCAAGCAGGTCCGGCGCGGGCGGGCGGAGGACTACGTCGCGCTGCGCCCGGGTGCGACGTTCGTCGCCGACGGCAGCGTGTGGGACGTGCCGGTCGACGTCGCCCTGCCCTGCGCGACGCAGAACGAGCTGACCGGCGACGACGCCAAGATGCTCGTC
The DNA here is from genome assembly GCA_014360395.1 of Actinotalea sp. Taxonomy (GTDB): domain Bacteria; phylum Actinomycetota; class Actinomycetes; order Actinomycetales; family Cellulomonadaceae; genus Actinotalea. Next base: position 7,659 of record JACIXM010000483.1, on the reverse strand, counting down.
AACCAGGGCGTCCGGGTGGTCGCCGAGGGCGCGAACATGCCCAGCACGCCGGAGGCGGTCGCCCTCTTCCAGGACGCGAAGGTCCTCTTCGGCCCCGGCAAGGCGGCGAACGCCGGTGGTGTGGCCACGTCCGCGCTGGAGATGCAGCAGAACGCGTCGCGGGACTCGTGGTCCTTCGAGCACACCGAGGCGCGGCTGTCGGAGATCATGGTCGGGATCCACGACCGCTGCGCGGAGACGGCGGAGGAGTACGGCTCCCCGGGCGACTACGTCCTCGGCGCGAACATCGCCGGCTTCCAGCGCGTGGCCGACGCGGTGCTGGCCCTCGGCGTCATCTGACCCGTCGTGCCGCCCCGTCGTCGCACGGACCCGGTCGAGGGTCGCGCCGCGCTCGCGGCCTGGCTCGCCGACGCCGACGGCGCCCCGCGGGCGACGGTGCGCGTCGCCGTCCGGTTCACCCTGGAGGAGCTCGCCGCGGTCGCCCCGGGCAACGCGGTGGAGGTGCGCGTGCCGCCCGACGGCGCGGTGCAGGTGGTCGCGGGTCCGCGCCACACCCGGGGGACCCCGCCGAACGTCGTGGAGACGGACCCGCAGACCTGGCTCGGGCTGGCCACCGGCCGGCTGGCGTGGACGGAAGCCGCTGCGGCGGGCCGGCTCAGCGCGTCCGGGGAGCGGGCCGACCTGAGCCCGTGGCTCCCGCTGCAGGCGGCGCGGCCGCGGTGACAGTCGGTCGGACCACGGCCCGCTGTCTCGGATGGTGGTCCTTGGTATCCGCAAAGTGAACTCTTGACGGTCTTCCGCCTAAGGTCCGCACCAAACCCTGGTGCGCCGGGCGCCCGACCCCCTAGCGTCGGGGCGTCTGTGGCGCGAACCCGGCGTCACGTCCGACCAACGGAGGTCCACGGAATGCATCCCTCTCGGCGCCCCACCGGGCGCCTCGTCCCCCTTGCCGCTGCGGGAGCGATGACGGCGTCGCTCCTCGTCGCGGCGCCCGCCGCCGCCGACTCCCACGGTGTCGAGATCGACATCTTCGGCATCAACGACTTCCACGGGCGGATCGAGGCCAGCGGCGCCGTCGCCGGTGCCGCGGTGCTCTCCGGCTACATCAACGAGCGGCGCCTGGAGAACCCGAACACCCTCTTCGTGTCCGCGGGCGACAACATCGGCGCGTCGACCTTCACGTCCTTCGTCGCCGACGACGTGCCGACGCTCGACGTGCTCAACGCGATGGACCTGGACGTGTCGGCCCTCGGCAACCACGAGTTCGACCTGGGCCGTGCCGACCTGGACGACCGGGTCATCCCCTACGCGGAGTTCCCCTACCTCGCCGCGAACATCTACGACCGCACCACCGGTGACCGCGCCTACGACGCGTCGCACGTGATCGAGGTCGACGGCGTCCGCGTGGGCTTCATCGGCGCCAACACCGAGGAGCTGCCCAGCCTCGTCTCCCCGACCGGCATCGCCTCCCTCGAGGTGCGGTCGATCGTCGACGAGGTCAACGACGTCGCCACCGAGCTCGTCGACGGCGGCGCGGCGGACGTCGTGGTCCTGCTCGTCCACGAGGGTCCTGCGACCGGAACGCTGGAGGCGATGCGGTCCGACGCGACCTTCGGCGCCATCATCAACGGTCTGAACGAGCACGTGGACGCGGTGTTCTCCGGGCACACGCACCGGCAGTTCGCCCACCTCGTGAGCCGTCCGGACGACCTGGCGCTCCCGGTGGTCCAGGCGGGTCAGTACGGCGAGGCCATCGCCCGCGTGTCCTTCACGGTCGACCCGGCCACGAAGGACGTGCTCGACGTCGCCGCCGCCGTCACGCCGCTCGCCGGCGCCGCGACGGCCGACCCCGCGGTGGCGTCCATCGTGGCCGCGGCCGTGGCGGAGGCCGAGGTGCTCGGCGCCGTCCCGCTGGGCGAGATCACGGCTGACTTCCTTCGCGGGACCCAACCGGACGTGGACGACGACGGCAACCCGATCACCGTGGAGAACCGAGGCGCCGAGACGACGCTCGGCAACCTCGTCGCCGACGTCCAGCTGTGGGCGACGCAGGACCTCGGGACCGAGCTCGCCTTCATGAACCCGGGCGGCCTGCGGGCGAACCTGCTGTACGGGGAGGACGGGATCATCACCTACCGGCAGGCGGCCAACGTCCAGCCCTTTGCCAACACGCTCGTCGTCATGACCCTCACCGGCCAGCAGATCCTCGACGTCCTCGAGGAGCAGTGGCAGCCGGACGGCGCGTCCCGTCCGTTCCTCAAGCTCGGTGTCGCGGGTGCGACCTACACCTACGACCCGACGGCGCCCCGTGGTGAGCGGATCACCGAGGTGTGGGTCGGTGACGAGGAGCTCGACGTGGCCGGCACCTACCGTGTGGTGGTCAACTCGTTCCTGGCAGGGGGTGGCGACAACTTCGGCACCCTGGCCGCCGGCACCGACCGCGCCGACTCGGGCCGCGTGGACCTCCAGGCCTTCGTCGACTTCATGGCGTCGGAGTCCCCGGTCTCGCCCGACCTCGCGCAGCGCGCCGTGGGCGTGGTCCTCGAGACGCCGGAGGGCGGCTTCGAGGTCGGCGACGAGGTCACCGTCGCGCTGTCCTCGCTGCTCTTCTCGAACGCCGCTGGACAGGCGACCGAGGTCGTCCTCTCGGTCGACGGCGAGGAGATCGCGCGTGCCGAGCTCGACCAGGAGGTCGTCCCGAGCTTCGACGAGTTCGGGAGCGCCCTCGTGACGTTCACGGTCCCGGAGAGCCTGGCCGGCGCCACGAACGTCGTCGAGGTGACGGTGCCGGGGAACGGCACGGCAGTCTGGTTCGGGCTGACGGTCGCCGCCGCCCCGGTGACGCCGCCCGGCCCGCCGGTCACGCCGCCGGTGACGCCGCCCGGCCCGCCGACGGTGACGCCGCCCGGTCCGCCGGCGACCCCGCCCGGCCCGCCGGCCACCCCGGCGCGTCCGGTGACGGCGAAGCCGACCTACGCCGGCTGAGCAGGCACGCAGCACGCTGACGACCCGGGTCCGCCCTCCACGGCGGGCCCGGGTCGTCCGCGTCCACGACGGTGCGGCCGCTGGCTGAGGGCCCGCCTGTCGGTGGCGCACGCGGCAGGTATCGTCGCGGCGTGAGCAGCACGGACCCCGACGACCTCCGCCCCGTCGGTGACGGGCCCACCGCCGAGCCGGCCGGCCGGGAGCCCACGCCGGCGGAGCCCATCCCCGCGGAGCCCACCGCCGAGGAGCTCGAGCGCACCGCCGCGCCCGCCCGCCTGCGCCGGGCCCCGCGCTACCGGGGCTTCGCCCTCGCCGGCGCCCTCGTCGGCCTCGTGGCGGCGATCGTCGCCGTCGCGGTGTCGGGGCCGGCCGAGCCGGGCGCGCCGCTCGGCACGGGGTCGGTCCTGGCCCTCCTCGCGATCGTCCTGGGCGGGTTCGGGGCGCTGCTCGGGACGGGCGTCGCGGTCCTCGCCGACCGTCGGTCGGTGCGTCGGAGCCGGCGGGCCGCTGAGGACGACGGCGCGTCGTCGTCGGCGGGCTGACCGCCCTCCGGCGCCCAGCCCCCGGGCGGCGAGCGGCTGCCCCGGCACCGTGTGCCACCATGGCATCGTGGCGCGCCCAGACGGACGACTGACGCACGACCTCCTGCCCGGCGAGAAGGGCCCCCAGGACGCCTGCGGCGTCTTCGGGGTCTGGGCACCCGGCGAGGAGGTCGCCAAGCTCACCTACTTCGGCCTCTACGCCCTGCAGCACCGCGGTCAGGAGTCCGCGGGCATCGCGACCTCCAACGGCGAGCAGCTGCTCGTCTACAAGGACATGGGCCTGGTGTCGCAGGTCTTCGACGAGACGGCGCTCAACGCGCTGACCGGCCACATCGCCATCGGCCACACGCGGTACTCGACGACGGGCGGCTCGACCTGGGAGAACGCCCAGCCGACCCTCGGTGCGACGGCCGCGGGCACGGTCGCCCTCGGCCACAACGGCAACCTCACGAACACCGCCGAGCTCGTCGAGCTCGTCGCGGAGCGGTACGGGCCCCAGCGCCGCGGCGAGCTCGCGCGCGGCAACACGACGGACACGGCGGTCATCACGGCGCTGCTGGCCGGGGACCCGGACCGCACCCTCGAGGCGACGGCGCTGGAGGTGCTGCCGCGGCTGCGCGGCGCGTTCTCCCTGGTCTTCATGGACGAGCACGCCCTGTACGCCGCGCGCGACCCGCACGGCGTGCGCCCGCTGGTCCTGGGGCGCCTGGAGCGCGGCTGGGTCGTCGCGAGCGAGACGGCGGCCCTGGACATCGTCGGCGCGTCCCTGGTGCGGGAGGTCGAGCCGGGCGAGCTCATCGTCGTCGACGCCGACGGCCTGCGCACCCGCCGGTTCGCCGAGCCCTCGCCGACCGGCTGCGTCTTCGAGTACGTCTACCTGGCCCGGCCCGACACGACCATCGCTGGCCGCTCGGTCCACGCGGCGCGGGTCGAGATGGGCCGCACGCTGGCGCGCGAGCACCCGGTCGAGGCGGACATCGTCATCCCCGTGCCGGAGTCGGGCACGCCCGCGGCGATCGGTTACGCCGCGGAGTCCGGCATCCGGTACGCGCAGGGCCTGACCAAGAACGCGTACGTCGGCCGGACGTTCATCCAGCCGTCGCAGACGTTGCGGCAGCTCGGCATCCGCCTCAAGCTCAACCCGCTGCGCGAGGTGATCCGCGGTCAGCGTCTCGTCGTCGTGGACGACTCGATCGTCCGCGGCAACACCCAGCGCGCCCTGGTCCGGATGCTGCGCGAGGCCGGCGCGGCCGAGGTGCACGTGCGCATCTCGTCCCCACCGGTGCAGTGGCCGTGCTTCTACGGCATCGACTTCGCCTCGCGGGCCGAGCTCATCGCCACGGGGCTGAGCGCGGAGGAGATCGGCCGCTCGATCGGCGCGGACTCCCTCGGCTACATCTCGTTGGAGGGGATGATGGCGGCGACCGAGCAGCCGTCCTCGCGCCTGTGCGCCGCGTGCTTCACGGGCCGCTACCCCATCGAGCTGCCCCCGGCGGACCGGCTCGGCAAGAACCTCCTGGAGCAGAGCGAGCTGCCGCTCGGTGCGCCGGAGGACGGCCTGTCCCGCCTCATGACGTCGACCGGTGGCGCGTCCGCGCTCGACCACCCGTGAGCGGCCGTCACGCCCAGGCCCCGGGCGCTCCGACGGGCGGCGTCACCTACGCCGCCGCCGGCGTGGACACCGAGGCCGGGGACCGCGCGGTCGAGCTGATGAAGGACGCGGTCCGCGCGACCCACGGCCCGGCCGTGCTCGGCGGCGTCGGCGGTTTCGCCGGCCTGTACGACCTGTCCGTCGTCGCGCGCTACCGCCGGCCGCTGCTGGCGACCTCCACGGACGGCGTCGGCACGAAGGTCGCGATCGCGCAGGCCATGGACGTGCACGACACCATCGGCTTCGACCTCGTCGGCATGGTCGTCGACGACATCGTGGTCGTCGGCGCCGAGCCGCTGTTCATGACCGACTACATCGCGACCGGCCGCATCGTGCCCGAGCGGATGGCCGCCGTCGTGCGGGGCATCGCCGCGGCCTGCGCGGAGACCGGCACGGCGCTGGTCGGCGGCGAGACCGCCGAGCACCCGGGCCTGCTCGGGCCGGACGAGTACGACGTCGCGGGCGCCGCGACCGGCATCGTCGAGGCCGACGACGTCCTGGGCCCGGAGCGGGTGCGCGCGGGCGACGTCGTCCTGGCCATGGCGTCCTCCGGGTTGCACTCCAACGGCTACTCGCTGGTGCGCCGTGTGCTGGAGGTCTCCGGCTGGGGCCTGGAGCGCGAGGTGGAGGAGCTGGGTCGCACGGTGGGGGAGGAGCTGCTGGAGCCCACGCGTCTCTACACCCGTGCGTGCCTGGAGCTCGCCCGCGCCGAGGGGCCCGCGGTGCACGCGTACAGCCACGTGACCGGCGGCGGGCTCGCCGCGAACCTCGCCCGGGTCCTGCCCGCCGGCCTCGTCGCGGACGTCGACCGCGCCGCCTGGGCGCTCCCGCCCGTCTTCGAGCTGGTGCGCCGCCTCGGCGACGTGCCCTGGGAAGACCTCGAGCGCACGCTCAACCTGGGCGTCGGCATGGTCGCCGTCGTGGCGCCCGAGGCGGCCGACCGCGCCGTGTCCCGGCTGGGGGACCGCGGCCTGCCGGCCTGGGTGCTCGGGACCGTCCGCGACGACGACGGCGCGACGGGGCCCGACGTGGTGCGTGGCACCAAGGGCGTGGACGGCGGCGCCGTGCGCCTGCACGGGGCGTACCGCGCCTGACGCCGCCGGCGGCACACCGGCAGCGTGGGAACACGAAAGCCGCGGTGCCCCGAAGGGCACCGCGGTCCGTGTCCTACCTCGACGGTGGGGTCAGCCGCCGCACGCAGCGCGTGGCGTGAACCCGTCGAGCGCGGTCAACGCTCGTCGTCGTCCCAGTCGGTGTACTCGTCCGACGCCGGCTCCTCGGGGGCCGAGGTGGCGAGGCCACCACGGCTCGTGCCCGAGGCGAGCTCCTGCTCGAGGGCCCGGAGGTTCGGCTCGTACGTGGAGTACTTCAGTTCGCGAGCGACCTTGGTCTGCTTCGCCTTCTGACGGCCGCGCCCCATGGCATCGACCCCCTCTAACGTGGAAGCGGGGCGGCATCGTGTCACCACGAGCGGCCCCGAGGAGCTGTTTCTTCGTCGTGCGCTAACGGTACATGGTCCCCGGGCAGGAGAGCGAGCCGCCTCCCGGACCTGTCCACAGCCTGTCACCAGCAGAACGCGCCGGTGGCCCCGCCCATTCCCGGCAGGACCGGACGGATCGGGCGCAGCGGGCGGCCGGCGCGCTGCCTCCGGCCCGGGCCGGCTGCCCGCGGTCAGAGCCTCCGGACCACCTTCCGCACGACCGTCAGGGCGACGAGCGCCCCGGTGCCGAGCAGCACCCAGCCGGTCCGGGTCGGCTCCGGCTCGTCGGGCGCGCGCACCTCGCCCGTCGCCCGGCGCTTGAGGTCGGCGACGGCGATCTTCACCTCGTCCGCCGCCTCCTGGGCGAGGTTCTTCGGGCTGAGCCGGTCCGACAGCTCGTCGACCGTCGTCCGCAGCTCCTCGCGCGTCCGGGTGATCTCGGCCTCGATCTGCTCGCGGGACGTGGTCATGAGTGGAAACCCTCCTTGACGGCCTGCACGTCGAGCTTGACGTTCTCCTGCGCCCGGTCGGGCGTGGGCGGGACCCCCTTGTCGAGGGCCTTCTTGCCGAGGACCCCGAGGACCGCGGCGATGGCGAGCAGCACGAGCGCGACGATGAGGGCGGCGAGCCACGGGGCGACGGCGTTCGCGAGCCCGAGGATGGCGGTGGTGACGAGGGCGGCGAAGGCGAAGAAGCCGAGGAACGCGGCGCCGGCGAAGAGGCCGATCCCCGTGCCGGCGTGCTTGGCCTTGGTCGCCAGCTCGTCCTTCGCCAGCCGGATCTCGTTGCGGACCAGCGACGAGAGCCTCTCCGACAGCTGGCTCACCAGCTCCCCGATGCTCGGCCGGTCCTCGCGCCCGGCGGTCCTGCGTGTGCTCGGCACGTCACCACGTCCTTCGCGTCCGTCGTCGTCGGAGCCGGGGTCCGCCCACGGCTCATCCTGTCCCACAGCCAACAGGTGTGGGGGCACTTCGGCAATTCGCCGAGGTCACCAGGAAGAT
>JACIXM010000482.1 GCA_014360395.1 Actinotalea sp. | reverse complement strand
GACAGCGGTCACAGCGAGGCCCCTCGGAGGACTGTTCCGAGGGGCCTTCGCTGCTGCTCGGGATCAGGGTAGGCAACGTCGAGGGGTGGTCCTGCACCGACACGCAGGACGAGACGGCGCCACCCGCGCGCCCGGACGGTCAGACCTCGTCGGGCGTCTCGTCGACGAGGTCGGCGAACTCCGGGTTGTCCTGGACGAAGGACCGGATGAACGGGCACTGCGGCACGATCCGCAGCCCCCGACGACGCACGTCCTCCAGGGCGCCGCGGGCCAGCGTCGTCCCGTGGCCCTGCTCGCGGTGCTCCCTGTCCACGACCGTGTGGTCCATGACCAGGCGGCCGTCCTGCCAGACGTAGGACGCGAAGCCGACGACGTCGTCGCCGTCGCGCAGCTCGTAGCGGGAGGAGGTCTCGTCGTGCACCACGGTGACGTCGCTCATCGCCCGAGAATAGGCAGGCCTGCCCCGGTGTTGCCCCTCGTATGACGAACCTCGAGGTGAGCCCGGCCGAGGTGCTCTGCGACGACCGCCCCGCCGCCGGGACCGCGGTCGCGCCGGGGAGCATCGAGGTGCTGCGGGCCCGGGACGTGCCGCTCGGCGGCCCCCGCGCCATGACCGTCCGCCGCACGCTGCCCCAGCGGCGCCGCTCCTTCATCGGCGCCTGGTGCTTCATCGACCACTACGGTCCCGACGACGTCTCCGTCACCGGCGGCATGCGCGTCCCGCCGCACCCGCACACGGGTCTGCAGACGGTGAGCTGGCTGTTCTCCGGCGAGGTGGAGCACCGCGACAGCCTCGGCACGCACGCGTTCGTCCGGCCCGGGCAGCTCAACCTCATGACCGCCGGCCGCGGGATCAGCCACTCCGAGGACTCGACGGACGCCACGACGGTCCTGCACGGGGTCCAGCTGTGGACGGTCCTGCCGGAGCGCTCGCGCGACGCCGACCCCGCCTTCGACCACCACGAGCCCGATCCCGTGGCCCTGGCCGACGGTGAGCTGCGCGTGTTCCTCGGCAGCCTCGCGGGGGCGACCTCGCCGGTCCCGACCTTCTCCCCGCTGCTCGGCGCCGAGCTCGTCCTGGCCCCCGCGGCGACGGTGACGTTCGCGGTGGACCCCTCCTTCGAGCACGGACTGCTGGTCGACACCGGGCGGGCCGCCCTGCGGACCGACACCGCCGACGGCGGGTCGGCGGTGGGGGCGTCGTCGGCGGAGCTGCTCTACGCCGCGCCGGGCGCACGCTCGCTGACGGTGAGCGCCGGGGAGGACGGGCTGCGCGCGCTCGTGCTGGGCGGCCTGCCGCTCGGCGAGCAGATCGTCATGTGGTGGAACTTCATCGGGCGCGACCACGAGGAGGTGGAGACCGCCCGCGCGCAGTGGCAGGCGCAGATCGGCGCCGACGACGCCGTGGTGGAGGCGGGCGGGGACCCGGCGGCGGGCGACACCCGGCAGGCCGATCTCGCCGCGGCCGACGGCGTCCCGGACGGCGTGCGCACGCACCGCCCGGGTGCCGGGACGCGGTTCGGCGTGGTGGCGGGGCATCCGCACGCCCCGTTGCCGGCTCCCCCGATGCCGCACCAGCGGCTCAAGCCGCGGGGCTGAGCGGCGCCCTCGCACGGCCTGGTCCCGGGGGAGGCCGGACCCGTCCGGACACAAAGGTGGACCCGCTGCGCAGGGGGGGAGCAGCGGGTCCGTGTTAACGGTAACACCGTTCAGGGCCGTCCGACGAGACCCGACGGGCCCATTCGGGTGAATTTGCTCTCATACCCCTGGGTGTATAACGTTTTCGGTGCCTGACCTGCACGATCGCCCAGGAGGTGGGCCCGGTCCCACCCCGCCGCGGCGGCCGTCTCGGCGTGGATCCGCCCGCCCGCCGGGACGGCGCGTCAGGCGCGCGGACGGACCTCCCCGACCACCAGGTCGAGATGCA
>JACIXM010000481.1 GCA_014360395.1 Actinotalea sp. | reverse complement strand
CGCAAGGGTCCGGGTCGGCCTTCTTCACCGGACGCCGCGGCGCGCTCTCCCGCGTGGGAGCCGACGACCCGCACACCGGCACATCCCCTCCCCACGAGCGGCGCCCGCTGCCCGCGGGGAGGCTTCGCGCCGCATGCCGGCACATCCCCTCCCCACGAGCGGCGCCCGCTGCCCGCGGGGAGGCTTCGCGCCGCATGCCGGCACATCCCCTCCCCACGAACGGGGACGGGATGGCGCGGGAGGGTCAGGCGGACTCGCGCACGACGAGCTCGACGGGCAGCACCACGCGGTCGCCGGCGACGTCCGGGACCTCCGGCGCCTCCCGCAAGGTGAGGTCCGGGCGGGCCCGGGTCAGGAGCATCCGCGCCATGGTGCGTCCCATGAGCACGGTCTGCTGGCGCGCCGTCGTCAGCGGGGGCTCGGTCGCGGCGGCGAGGGGGATGTCGTCGAAGCCGACGACGGCGACGTCGTCGGGCACGCGCCGCCCGGCCACCCGCAGCGCGCGCAGCGCGCCGAGCGCCATGAGGTCCGAGGCGACGAAGAGGCCGTCGAGGTCGGGGGCCCGCTCGAGCAGCCGGCGCGTCGCGGCCTCCCCGCCGGACTGCGTGAAGTCGCCGTGCTCGACCCGCTCCGCCGGCAGGTCCCCGCCGAGCGCGGTCCGCACGCCGGCGAGCCGGTCCTCGCCGGCGGCCATGTCCGCGGGGCCGGCGACCGTGCCGATGCGCCGGCACCCCCGGTCGAGCAGGTGCTGGGTGGCGGCGCGCGCCCCACCGACGTTGTCGTTGTCGACGGACGGGACGACCAGGCCCGGCTGCATCGGCCGGCCGCCGATGACCAGCGGCATCCCGGCCTCGACCATCGCCGGGGGGATCGGGTCGTAGGAGCTGTGCTCGGACACGAGCAGCACGCCGTCCAGCGGCGCGGTGCGCAGGTAGCGCTCGATCCGCCCGAGGTCCTCGACGGTCTGCGCCATGAGCAGGACGACCTGGACGCCGGCGTCCATGAGCTCGGTGCTGACGCCACGGACGATCCCGCTGAAGAACGGGTCGCCGAACACGCGCGGGTCCGGCTCGGCGGCCACGAGCGCCACCGCGTCGGCCCGGCGCGTGACGAGGGACCTGGCCGCCTGGTTGGGCACGTAGCCGAGCTCGGCGATGGCCCGTTCGACCCGTTCCCGCAGCTCCGGGGCCACCGACGTCCAGCCGTTGACGACGCGCGAGACGGTCGCGCGCGAGACGCCGGCGGCCGCGGCCACGCTCTCGAGGTTGGCGCGACCCGGGCGGGACGTGCTGGTCACGGCGCCCCCTCGGCGGTCGTGCGGCGCCCTCGCGGGCCGGGCGGGCCCGGCGCGGCATCGCCGCCGGGTCGGGTCGGGCTGGTGGTCCGACGGCCGCCGGCCCCGACGCGCACGGGACGCGTCGGGGCTGATGCTAGCGGCGGGAGCGCTCCCCGACGCTCACGCCGCGACACGCTCCAGCAGCGTCACGCTGTTGCGCCACGGGTCCACGGTGCGCACCACGGCGCCGTCGTCGGCCAGCTGCATGCCGCGGTGCCGCAGCCGGGCGACCGCCGCGTCGAGGTCCTCGCGGGTGGGCACGGTGATGGTGACGTCGCCGAGGCCCAGCGTGGAGGCGCGCGGCCCGGCGCCGGCGGAGTTCCACGTGTTCATCGCCAGGTGGTGGTGGTACCCGCCGACGGCGACGAACAGCGCACCGGGCATCTCGGCGGTGACGTCGAACCCGAGGGTGTCGACGTAGAACTCCCGGGCGGTCGCCAGGTCGCCGACCTGCAGGTGCACGTGCCCGACCTTGGCCGCCGCGTCGGCCTGGCCGGCGACCGCCGCCTCGTCGACGTGCGTGCGCAGGTACTCCTGCGGGTCCAGCCACAGCGAGTCCATCGCGACGCGTCCGCCGGGGCCGCGCGTCCAGGTCTCGCGCGGGCGGTCGCGGTACAGCTCGATGCCGTTGCCCTCGGGGTCGGTGAAGTAGAAGGCCTCCGAGACGAGGTGGTCGGCGCTGCCCACGTAGGCCGAGCGCGGGTGGCGCGCGGCCGTGAGGACCGTGGCGGCGAGGTCGCGCTCGTCGTCGAAGAGGACGGCGGTGTGGAAGAGGCCGGCCTGCCGCCGCGACGGCTGGGGCAGGCCGGGCGTGTGCCGCAGCACGACGACGGCGCGCCCTCCCCGCCCCAGGACGACCTCGCCCCGGCCGGCGGCGCCACCGCCCTGCTCCTCGGCGTGGCCCTCGCGCCTCGCGGCGCGGCCCTCGGCGAGGGTGACGAGGCCGAGGGCCGCGCGGTAGTAGGCGGACATGGCGTCCAGGTCGCCGACGTGCAGGGTCACGGCGTCGACGTCGGCGGCCGCGGACAGCCGCGTGTCGTCGGGGCGCAGGGCGTGCTCCACGGCGCGCTCCTC
>JACIXM010000480.1 GCA_014360395.1 Actinotalea sp. | reverse complement strand
GGGCGGCCGTCCGTCTCGCGCCGCGCCCACACGTTGACCACCGCGAGGAAGCGGTGCCACGAGACGCCCATCGCGGGCCGCATCCCGACGACGACCATCCACAGCATCGAGGTGAGGATCTTCAGCAGCGCCACGACGACGACCGCGAGCTCGAGTGTCGGCGTGGGCACCCCCGTGAACCACTGGCCGAACCAGGCCGTCAGGGGGAACTCCCACCACAGCGCCGCGGTGTCCACGAGCACCAGCGGCGCTGAGCCCTCCGTGGCGGGGCCGCGCACCGCGAGCGCGTACTCCAGCCCCCGCAGCAGCAGCACGCAGACGACGACGGCGCCGATGATCGCCTCGACGAAGTAGGCCTGGGCCCAGTTCGACCCGAAGAACCGCGACGCGCGGGGACCCTCCGGACCACCCGGTCCCGCGGCGTCGTCGGCGGCCGGGAGGTCCTGCTCCCGACGCGCACCGGAGACGCGCGTCCCGGCCTGCGTCCCGCGCCGGGGGTGCTCACGCTGGCGCACGAGGGCCAGCGCGACGATGCCCAGCAGCCCGAGCCACGCGAACACCTCGACGAGCCACGCGAACGGCGGCCAGTGCCCGATGAGCGGGAGCGCGAACGTCGGCTCGACGATCTGCCCGTAGCCGGTGATCAGCGTGAGGAAGAGGACCGGGAAGCTGACCATGACGACCCAGTGCGCGACCCGCACCATCGGCCGGTGCTGGAAGCGCCCGTGCCCGAGCACCTCCTTGACCACCAGCCACGTGCGCCGCCCGGGCTGCGTCGTGCGGTCCGGGGCCGGCCCGCCACGCCCCACGGTGCGCACGATCGCGCGCACGCCGAGCACGAACACCGTGACGCCGACGACGGTCGCCACGACGGCGATGACGAGCGCGAGGATCTGCAGGCCGTCCACGCAGCACACCGTAGACTCCCCGGACCGCCCTCGACCGGAGGAGGTCCGTTGCTGCTCCTGCTCACGGTGCACCTCCTCGTGGCGCTCGCCGCGCCGCTGCTGGTGTCGTGGCTCGGGCGGCGCGCCTTCCTCGTCCTGGCCCTCGCCCCCGCCTCCGCCGCGGTGTGGGCGCTGACGCAGACGCAGGCGGTCCTCGACGGCGACGGGCCGGTCGAGGTGGTCACCTGGGTGCCGGCGCTGAGCCTCGAGCTCGCCTTCCGGCTCGACACCCTGGGCTGGCTCATGACGCTGCTCGTCGGCGGCGTCGGGGCCCTCGTGCTCGTCTACTGCGCCGCCTACTTCTCCGCGAGCGCGAGCGGGCTGGGCCGGTTCGGCGGCGTCCTCGTCGCCTTCGCCGGCGCCATGCTCGGCCTCGTCACGACCGACGACCTGCTGCTGCTCTACGTGTTCTGGGAGCTGACCACGGTCTTCTCCTACCTCCTCATCGGCCACTACTCGGACCGCAAGTCGTCCCGGCGGGCGGCGATGCAGGCGATCATCGTCACGACGGCCGGGGGCCTGGCGATGTTCGTCGCCTTCGTGCTGCTGGGCGAGGCGACCGGCTCCTACCGGGTCTCCGACGTCGTCGCGGACCCGCCGGGCGGCCCCCTGGCCACGACCGCCGTCGTCCTCCTGCTCCTCGGGGCGCTGAGCAAGTCCGCGCTCGTGCCCCTGCACTTCTGGCTGCCCGCGGCCATGGCGGCCCCGACACCGGTCAGCGCCTACCTGCACGCGGCGGCGATGGTGAAGGCCGGCGTGTACCTGGTCGCCCGGTTCGCCCCCGGCTACGCCGAGCTGGGCGTGTGGAGGGGCGTCGTCGCGGCGGCGGGGACGTGGACGCTCGTGCACGGCGGCTACCGCGCGCTGCGCCAGCACGACCTCAAGCTCGTCCTCGCGTTCGGGACCGTCAGCCAGCTCGGCCTGCTCGTGCTGCTCGTCGGCCTGCCGGGTCAGGCCACGGCCCTGGCGGGGCTGGCCATGCTCGGCGCGCACGCGATGTTCAAGGCTGCCCTGTTCCTGGTCGTCGGCATCGTCGACGCCGCGACGGGGACGCGCGACCTGCGCCGGCTGACCGGGGTCGGACGCGCCCTGCCGGTCACGGCGGCGGTCGGCGCCCTCGCCACCTTGTCCATGATCGGCATCTGGCCGTTCGCGGGCTTCGTCGCCAAGGAGGCGGCACTGGAGGGCCTGCTCCACGACGCGGCGACCCCCACCGGTGTGCTCGTCGTCGTCGGCATGGTGCTCGGGTCCGCGCTGACCGTCGCGTACGGGCTGCGCTTCTGGTGGGGCGCGTTCGCCGACAGGACGATCACCGCGACCGACGACGACGGCGCCCCGTACCCGCCGCCCCGGGTCACCCCCTCCTCGTGGCTGCTCGTCGCGCCCGCCGCCGTCCTGGCGGCGGGCGGCCTCGTGCTCGGGCTGCTCCCGGCGCTCGGCGAGCGGCTGCTCCAGCCGAACGCCGCGACGTACACCGGTGAGGCGGGCCACCTCGTGCTCTGGGCCGGCCCGACGCCGGCGTTCAGGCTCACGC
>JACIXM010000048.1 GCA_014360395.1 Actinotalea sp. | reverse complement strand
TGTCCATTCCGGACCGACCCGCCCCGGCTGCCCCTTCCGGGGGCCATGGTCATGTCCGAGGTGCGGTACTGCGAGCGCGGGCGTCTCCGCAGGTCTAGCGTCTCCATCGCAGGGGCTGTGCGAAGGGTGGTGAGGGATGGCCGAGAAGACCGTGAGCCGGCACCACGGGGCGCACCGCGAGCAGTGGTCGGGCCAGTTCGGGTTCGTGCTGGCGGCGATCGGCTCCGCGGTCGGCCTGGGCAACATCTGGCGCTTCCCCGGCGTGGCGTACGAGAACGGCGGAGGCGCCTTCCTCATCCCCTACCTCGTCGCGCTGCTCACCGCGGGCATCCCGATCCTGCTGCTGGACTACTCGATCGGGCACCGGTTCCGCGGTTCGGCGCCGACGTCCTTCCGGCGGATGAGCAAGCCGGCGGAGGGCCTGGGCTGGTTCCAGGTCGGTGTCTCGCTCGTCATCACGCTCTACTACACCGCCGTCATCGCCTGGGCGGCGAGCTTCACCGTCTTCGCCGCCACGCAGGCGTGGGGCGAGAACACCGAGGCGTTCTTCTTCGGCGAGTTCCTGCAGATCAGCGAGGCGCCGGGGGTGGGCCTCGACGTCGTGCCCGGGGTCCTGCTCCCCTTGGCCCTCATCTGGGTCGTGACGGTCGCGATCCTCGCCCTCGGCGTCCAGAAGGGCGTCGAGCGCGCCAACGTCGTGTTCATCCCGACCCTCGTGGTGATGTTCCTCGCGATCGTCGTCCGCGCGGTCACGCTGGACGGCGCCGCGGAGGGCCTCAACGCCTTCTTCACGCCGGACTGGGCCGCCCTGACGAACCCCGCGGTCTGGATCGCCGCCTACGGGCAGATCTTCTTCTCGCTGTCCATCGCCTTCGGCATCATGATCACCTACTCGTCGTACCTGCGGCGCCGGGCGAACCTCACCTCGACCGGTCTGGTCGTCGGTTTCGGCAACTCCTCCTTCGAGCTGCTCGCCGGCATCGGCGTGTTCAGCGCGCTGGGCTTCATGGCGTTCCAGCAGGGCGTCGCCATCGACGACCTGGAGCGCATCCAGGGCGTCGGGCTCGCGTTCGTGGCCTTCCCGCAGATCCTCTCGATGATGCCGGGCGGCCCGGTCTTCGGGGTGCTGTTCTTCGCCTCGCTCACCCTCGCCGGCCTGACGTCGCTGCTGTCGATCCTCCAGGTCGTCTCCGCCGCGTTCCAGGAGAAGTTCGGGTGGTCGCCGCGCCGGGCCGCCCTGATCATCGGCGGGACGGTCGCCGTGGTCTCCACGGTCCTCTTCTCCACGACGACGGCGCTCTACGTGCTCGACGTCACCGACAAGTACATCAACGAGGTCGGCGTCGTCGGCTCCGCGGTCGTGATGACCCTCGTCGTCGGCCTCGCCCTGCGGCGGCTGCGGGAGCTGCAGACGCACCTCAACGCCCGCCCCGGCGTGCACGTCGGCGGGTGGTGGCGCGTCCTCGTGGGGCTCGGCGTCCCGCTGGTCCTCGGCTACATCTTCGTGACGGGGGTGCGGTCGCTGCTGAGCACGCCGTACGACGACTACCCGTGGGACTTCCTGACGCCGGTCGGCTGGGGCGCCGTGGGCCTGGCGGTCCTCGTCGCGATCGTCATGACCGTCGTGCCCTGGCGGCACGACGTCGACACCTTCGTCCCCCAGGAGCTCCCGCCGCGGGAGCTGTGGGGTGGCCGCTGGTCGCGCGTCCCGTCCGCGAACGGCACCGCGTCGGCCCCCCGTGAGGAGGAGCAGCGATGACCACCACCGCGATCGTCGTCCTGGTGCTGTCCGCCCTGCTGATCTGGGGCGGCCTGGTGGCCAGCGTGCTCATGCTGCGCCGTGACGGCCGGCTCGTGGAGGAGCTCGAGGCGCGGGAGCGCGGCGAGGACCAGGGCCCCTACCGCGGCCCGCACGGAGCGGTCTGACAGCGACGCCTCGGACGGCAGGTGCCCGCCGATCCCCGCGGCAGGGCCCACCGCCGCCCGGCTACAGTCGCTCCCATGGCTACCCCGCACATCGGCGCCGAACCGGGCGACTTCGCTCCTGACGTCCTCATGCCGGGTGATCCCCGGCGTGCGCTGCGGATCGCCGAGACGGTCCTCACCGACGTCAAGCAGGTGACCGAGGTGCGGGGGATCCTCGGCTTCACCGGCACGTTCGACGGGCGCCCCGTCTCGGTGCTGGCCTCCGGCATGGGCATCCCGTCGATCTCCATCTACGCCACCGAGCTGTACCGGTTCTACGACGTGCAGCGGATCATCCGCATCGGCACCGCGGGCGGGATGGCGCACCACCTCGACGTGGGCGACGTCGTCATCGCCAGCGCGGCGCACACCGACTCCGCGGTGAGCGCCCACCGGATCCCGGGCATGCACTACAGCCACGCCCCGAGCTTCGCGCTCATGGCGGCCGCGGCCGCCGCGGGCGGTGTCGGGCCGGGCAACCCGAAGCCCGCCAAGCCCAAGGAGGGCAAGGACGGCGCGGCGCGGCGTCGTCGCCGGACCCGGGGCGGTCAGGTCTACGTGGGCCCCGTCCTGTCCTCGGACGTCTTCTACGCGAACCGTCCGGCCACCATGGAGGCCCTCGTCGCCCACGGCACGCTGGCGGTCGAGATGGAGGCGGCCGGCCTGTACGCCGTGGCCGACCAGGAGCGGCGCGAGGCGCTGGCCATCTGCACGATCTCCGACCTGCTCTTCAAGGACGTCGCCCTGTCCGCGGCCGAGCGGGAGGTCCTCTTCGACCGGTCCGTCGCGCTGGGCCTGGCCGCGTTCGCCGACGGCTGAGGGTGATCTACGGCGCGCGGCCTTGGCAGGATCCGGGTCGGCCTGACAGCCTCTGCGGGTGAGCTCACCGGTGAGCTGGGAGCGGCGTGGTGAGGCCGTCCCCGAGAGAGTGCGGATCACCGCCGACCTCGTCGACCCCCGACCCGGGCGGCGCGTCCTGGAGATCGGGTGCGGGTCGGGCGTCCTGACCGACGTGCTGTGCCGCCGCGGCGCGAGCGTCGTCGCGATCGACCGGTCGCCGAAGGCCGTGGAACGCACCCGGCACCGCAACGCCGAGCACCTCGCCTCGGGCTACGTCGAGGTCCAGGCGGCGGCCCTGGCCGACTTCCGCCACGACGGGTCGCCCTTCGACGTCATCGTCGGCATCGACGTCAACAGCTTCTGGACCGGCAGCGCCGAGACCGAGGTGCGGCGCGTCGCCGAGCTGCTCGCCCCGGACGGCCGGGTCGTCCTCGTCCATGCACCCCCCACGCGCACCGGTGCCCACCGCGCGTCCTGGCTCGTGCCGGCAGCCCTCCGGGCGGGCGGCCTGGACGCCGAGGTCGAGCACCGCGGCGACCTCATCTGCATCGTCGCGCGGCGGAGCGCGCCCGCCTGAGCGGACTCGGGCGCGGCCCCCGGGCGGGCCTCAGGAGCCGTCGGCGGGACGCGCCTCGTGGTCGCGCCGCCCGTGCGTGCGGTTCTGCTCCTTCAGCTGCGCCTCGTAGACATGACGACGACCGCTCATGAGCCGGTCGCGCGCCTCCTTCTCCCAGTGGCGCCACTTGGCCCAGTAGTGGTCGTCGTAGTCCTCGACGACCTGGAACGTCCACCGGTACCGCAGGACGTTCTGGCCGAAGAGGTCCTCGCGGATCTGCTGGGCGAGGTCCCCGTGCCCGGCGGCCTCCAGCGCCTCGATCGCCTCGACGAGGTCGTTGTCCGCGCGGCCGGTCATGCGGTGCACGCCGTAGAGCATCCCGCGGGCCTGCTCCACGACCTCCAGCGCCGCGGTGAGCTTGCCGACGGCCTCCACCGTGGCGTCGTCGACGCCTTCGGGGACGCGGTGCGCCTCGTCCGGGCCGTCGTCGTGGGCGAAGGTGGGGGTGTCGGTCATGCGCCGATCGAACGACGGCGCCGCGGGCTCGGCAACCGGAGCCCTCCGGCCGGGACCCAGCGGGACCTCAGTCGCAGGCGTCCGGGTCGGCCTGACCGGTGATGAGCAGCTGGTGCTGGACGACGGCGACGTAGCGGCGGTGCCCGCTGCGGTACTCGATCTGGATCGCCTCGTAGGACGCGGCCAGCGTCGGGTCCTGGACCTGCGCGTGCCAGACGAGGTTCGTCGCCGCGCCGCGCGGGAGCACGGCGCCGACCAGCGGGTCGCCCTGCGCCCAGACGACGTCGGTGCCCGTGAGGTCCTCCGGCGGGTACCCGGCGCCCTCGCCGACGACCGTCCGCGTCCCGTCGCCGTCGCGGTCGCCGAGGAACGGCAGGGCGACCCCGTCCTGCACGACGAGGTTCTGCGGCCGGTACGGGCGGATCTTCTGGACGACGACGTCCGCGCTCGGCTCGGCGAGCACCCCGCCGATCGTCCAGTCGACCTCGTCGCCGGACCGGGTGTGGCACGAGCCCCATCCCCAGGTCTCCCCGCGCAGCAGCGGGCCGTCGTCGTGGACGGCGCCGAGCTCCCACACCGCGAGCAGGCCCGCGGCGAGGGCGGCACCGACGGCGAGGCGTGCGCGGCGGCGGCGGCGTCGGGCGGGTGCGCTCGGTGCGTCCGAGACCTGGTCGGCCGGCCCGCCGGCGGGTACGTCCGCACGGGCGTCCGACGACGCGTCGTGCGACCGGTCAGGCGGCCCGCCCGCCCGCGCGCCGGCGGGTCGCTGCTCCGGTGCGGTCCCCACCACCATGCGCCCGTCCGATCCCCCATGCCCGGCGTGCGGGTGCACGCCCGAGGCGAACGCTACGCGGCGGTGTCCCGGTGACGTATCCACCGGAAGGGGGACATCGACCGGCCGCGCGTCCGTCGGCCGGCGGGCGGTCCCAGAGGGGTGACGTCAGTCGCCGGTGCACCAGCCGTGCGGGGCCGCGAGCCGCCTGGCCTCCTGCGGACCCCAGGAGCCCGGCGCGTACGGCAGCGGGTCGGGCCGGTCGGCGCCCAGGAGCGGCTCGAACGCCCGCCAGGCGTGCTCCAGGCCGTCGGGTGTGGTGAAGAGCGTGCGGTCCCCGACGAGCACGTCGTGCAGCAGCGACGCGTACGGCGCGAGCGGCTCGCCGCCCTCGACGTCGCCGAGGTCGAGCCGGGCGGTGCCTGCCGCGATGTCGAGGTCGGGCCCGGGCTTCTTGATGCTCGTCGTGACCTCGATGGCCCCGTCCCCCTGCAGCGACAGGCTGATGAGCCCGGGCTCGACGCGGTCCCCGAACAGCTGCTCGGGGTCGCGGCGCAGGACGAGCGTCACCCGCTGCGCCGACGCCGCCATCCGCTTGCCGGTGCGCAGCAGGAACGGGACGCCGCGCCACCGGTTGTTGTCCACCCACAGGCGGGCGGCGATGAAGGTGTCGGTCGTGGAGTCCTCGGCCACGCCGTCGAGGTCGCGGTACCCCTCGAACTGGCCCAGGACGACGTCGTCGGCCGGGTCCAGCGGGCGGAAGCAGGCGATCGCGGACTCCCGCGCGGCGACGAGGTTGTCGAGGTCGAAGCCCTGCGGCGGCTCCATCGCGACCTGGGCCGCGACCTGGAACAGGTGGCTGACGACCATGTCCAGCGCGGCGCCGGTCGCGTCGTAGAACTCCGCGCGCTGGGCGACGTCGAGCGTCTCCGGCACGTCGATCTGGACCTGCTCGACGTGCCGGGCGTCCCAGACGCTGGCGAAGAGCTCGTTGGCGAACCGCAGGACGTGCAGGTTCTGGACCGCCTCCTTGCCCAGGAAGTGGTCGATCCGGAAGACCTGGGACTCCTCCAGCGCCTCGTGCACGACGGCGTCCAGGGCGCGGAAGGAGTCCGGGTCCGTCCCGTAGGGCTTCTCGAAGACGACGCGGACCGTGTCGGCCCGCCCGTCGGGCCCGCGCGTCAGGCCGTGCCGGTCGAGGTTGCGGGTCAGGGGCTCGAAGGCCGCGGGGGGCACGGCGAGGTAGTGCACGACGACGACGTCGCCCGGTTCCTCGCCGGCGGCCTCGGCCAGCGCGGCGCGGACCCGCTCGAGCGAGTCCGGCAGGGTCCCCGGGTCCTCCTCGCCGACCTCGGAGCAGAAGGCGGTGTGCCGGGTCAGGACGGCCGCGTCCTCGGCGTCGGGCTCGTCGGTGCCGTCCTCGCCGCCGAACTCCTCCAGCGACTGCGCGACGAGGTCGCCGAACTCCTCGTCCGCCATGTCCTCGCGCCCGGTGCCGAGGAGGGCCCAGTGGGCCGGGAGCAGGCCCCGGCGCCGCAGCGTGGCGAGGGCGGGGTAGACCGAGCGGCGCGCCAGGTCTCCGCGCGCGCCGTGCAGGACGAGCACCAGCGGGTGGTCCGGCGCGCGGGCGCCGGTCGGCTCGGCGGCGGTCAGGGCGTCGTCGTCGGTCGTGGTGCTGCGGTCGTCCATGCTCGCCCTCTCGGTGTGCCCTCGTGGGGGCTCGGCGCTCGTCCTCGGCCGACGCTACGTGAGGTCGATGATCATCGCGCCTCGGGACGGAAGGCTCTTGACAGCGTTTGAACGAGTGTTCAAGCATTAGGTCATGCGTTCAACCTCGGGGGAGCCGGACGGACGGTCCGCCGACGACCGGACGACGCGCGCCCGCATCCGCGACGCGGCGATCGCGCGCTTCGCGCGGGAGGGGATCGCCGCGACCAGCGTGCGTGCCGTCGCAGCCGACGCGGGCGTGGCGCCGAGCCACGTCGTCCACTACTTCCGCTCCAAGGCCGGCCTCCGGGCGGCCTGCGACGAGCACGTCGCGGCGCTCCTGCGGGAGCTGCAGGACGAGGCCGTCGATGCCGGCCTGCAGCTCGACCCCCTCGCCGGGGCCCGCCGCACGCTGTCCGGCACCCCGGTGCTGGCGTACCTCGCCCGGACTCTCGTCGAGCCCTCCCCGGAGTCGGACGCGCTCGTGGACCAGCTCGTCGCCGACTCCGTCCGCTACGTCAAGGGCCTCGAGGCGGCCGGGCTGGTGCGTGCCAGCGACCACGAGCGCATGCGCGCCGTGCTGCTGACGTTCTGGTCACTCGGCTCCCTCGCCCTCCATCGCCAGCTCGAGCGTCTCACCGGGGTGGACATGACCGACCCCGAGGCCCACCCCGAGGCCCTGGCGGACTACGCCGGCGCGACGCTCGAGCTCTTCGGACCCGGCCTGCTGACGCCCGCCCTGGCGCAGCGGCTCCAGCACCTGTTCGCGGTCCCGCCCGACGGCGGCACCGCGGGCCCGCATCCCACAGGAGAACCGACATGACACCAGCGATCCGCACCAGCGGGCTGGTCAAGGACTACGGCCGCGTGCGAGCCCTGCACGGCCTGGACCTGGAGGTGAGCACCGGTGAGGTGTTCGGCTTCCTCGGCCCGAACGGCGCCGGCAAGTCGACGACCATCCGCCTGCTGCTCGACCTGCTGCGTCCGACCGCGGGCACCGTCGAGGTGCTGGGCGAGGCCCCCGCCGTCGGCGGCCCGGCCCTGCGGGCGCGCCTCGGCTACCTCCCCGGCGAGCTGGCGCTGCCCCCGCGCACGACGGCAGGTGAGTACCTGCGGCACCTCGCCGCCCTGCGCGGCGGCCGCGGCACCGCCCGCATCGGTGAGCTCGCCGAGCGCTTCGCCCTGGACCTGTCCCGCGACCTGCGCGCGCTGTCCAAGGGGAACAAGCAGAAGGTCGGCCTGGTGCAGGCCTTCATGCACGCCCCGGAGCTGCTCGTCCTGGACGAGCCGACGAGCGGCCTGGACCCGCTGCTCCAGCACGAGTTCCGTCGCCTGGCCCAGGAGGCCGCGGCCGACGGGGCGACGATCTTCCTGTCCTCGCACGTCCTGCAGGAGGTCGAGCAGGTCGCCGGACGGGTGGCCATCATCCGGGCCGGCGTGGTCGTCGACGTCGACGACGTCGCGACCCTGCGCCGCCGCGCCGGCCAGCGCGTCCTGCTCCAGCTCGACGCGGCCGTCGACGCCACGGCGCTGCACCGGATGGCGGGCGTCACCGACGTCGTCGTCGACGGCACGACCGTCACCTGCCTGCTGCACGGTGAGCCCACGGAGCTGCTGCGCTGGGCCGCCCCCCACCGGGTCGTGCGCTGGCAGGCCGAGGACCGGGAGCTCGAGGACCTGTTCATGGACTTCTACCGGACCGTGCCGGCCGACGGTGCGGCGGGGCCGGCCGACGCGCCGACCGCTGCGACGGCCGGCCACGGGGCCGCGAAGGGAGGCGTGCGATGAGCGCGCTCACCGAGCTCCGCGCGGGGACGACGACGGCGCCCGCGGGCACCGTCCTGCGGGGAGTGCTGCACGAGCAGAGGCGGACCGTCGTGCTCTGGGCGCTGGCCCTGTGCGGCGTCGGCTCGATGTACACGGCGTTCTACCCGAGCGTGGGTGGCGCCAAGATGGACGTCATGCTCGAGGCGATGCCGCCGGAGCTCATCACCGCGATGGGGTTCGAGGCCATCGCGACCGCCGGCGGGTACGTCCAGTCCACCGTGTACCAGCTGCTCGGGGCGATCCTCGTGCTGGTGTGCGCGATCGGCCTCGGCGGCCGGCTCGTCGCCGGCGCGGAGGAGGACGGCGTCCTGGAGCTGGAGATCGCCGCACCGGTCTCCCGGACCACCGTGTACCTGGAGCGGCTCGCCGCGCTGTGGCTCGTGGCCCTGGTCCTCGTCGCGGCGCTCACGGCCGCCCTGACTGCCCTCACCAGCGTGATGGGCATGGACGTCGCGATCACCGGCCTGCTGGCCGGCAGCCTCGGCCTGTGGTTGTTCGGCGGCGCGCTGGGGACCCTCGCCTTCGCCCTCGGCGCAGCCACGGGGCGCCGCGGCTACGCCGTGGGGACGGCGGCGGCGGTGGCGACCCTGTCCTACGTGCTCGCCTACCTCGGGCCCCTGGTCGAGGGCGCTGCGTGGATGGAGCAGCTCTCGCCGTACCACTGGTACGTCGGTGGGGACCCGCTGACCGACGGCGTCGCCTGGGGCGGCTACGGCCTCCTCCTGGCGCTCGCGGTCGTGGCGGCCGTGGCCGGCGGGCTGGCGTTCCGGCGGCGCGACATCATGGTCTGAGGAGCGCCTGACCGGGGTCGGCCCCGTACCGAGGACGGTCGGGTCCCGGCTCGCCGCGCCGGGACGGGACCCGCCCGTTAGGTTCGACGGATGACCTTGGACGACGGGGCGGGCGATCACCGCCGGCCCGGCCTGCGCACGCTGACCCTCGTCCTCCTGGGGCTGCTCGTCGTCGACGTCCTGCTCGTCGTCGCGAATGCGGCGCACCACCGCGGTGTCGCCGAGTTCTCCGGCTGGCGGTGGTCCATCAACGCCGACGGCGGGTGGGCCGAGGTGTGGCGCAGCGTGAAGTTCCTGGTCGCCGCCGCCTACCTCCTGCGGCTGATGGAGCGGGTGCCGCGGGCGCCCGTCCTCGGCGCCTGGGCGGCGACCCTCGCCGTCGTCGTGCTGGACGACCTCCTGCGGTTCCACGAGGACCTCGGCGCGTGGCTCGTCGGTCGGCTGGGCCTGGAGCCCGTCGCCGGGCTGCGAGCCCAGGACGTGGGCGAGCTGCTCGCCTGGGGCGCCTTCGTCGTGGTCCTCGGAACGGCGCTCGTGCTCGCCTTCCGCCGCAGCTCCGCACCCGCGCGGCGGGGCGCCCTCGTCGTCGGAGGGGCGGTCGCCGTCGTCGCGTTCTTCGCGGTCGGGGTCGACATGGTGGCCATCGTCGTGGGCGACGTGCTCACCGACCGCGGGGCGCGGTGGCTCGCGCTGCTCGAGGCGGGCGGGGAGATGGCCGGCGCCGGACTGGTGCTCGTCGCGGCCCTGTGGCTGTGGTCACGTCGCGCGGAGGACCCCGCGCGACCGGCGAGTCACCGGGAGCGC
>JACIXM010000479.1 GCA_014360395.1 Actinotalea sp. | reverse complement strand
CGGGCGGCCTCGTGCTCGGGCTGCTCCCGGCGCTCGGCGAGCGGCTGCTCCAGCCGTACGCCGCGACGTACACCGGTGAGGCGGGCCACCTCGTGCTCTGGGCCGGCCCGACGCCGGCGTTCTGGCTCACGCTCCTGGTCCTCACCACCGGCGTCGTCCTCTTCGCCGCGCGGGTCCGCGTCGAGCGCGCCCAGGCCCGCGTCGCCGTCCCGCTCGACGCCGACCGTGTCTACCGGCGCACGATGCGGCGCCTGGACGACGTCGCCGCCGACGTCACCGCGCTGACCCAGCGCGGCTCGCTGCCGTTCTACCTGGGCGTCATCCTCCTCGTGGCGGTGACGCTGCAGGTCGTGGCCCTGAGCGGGACGTCGCTGCCGACGGCGGACGAGGTGCGCCCCTACGACCGGCCGGCCCAGGTCGTCGTCGGCGGGCTCGTCGTGGCCGGCGCGCTGCTGGCCGCGAACGCCCGACGCCGGCTCAAGGCGGTCGTGCTCGCCGGCGTGAGCGGGTACGGGGTGGCCGCGCTCTTCATGCTCCACGGCGCCCCGGACCTCGCGCTGACGCAGGTGCTCGTCGAGACCGTGACGCTCGTGGTCTTCGTCCTCGTCCTGCGGCGCCTGCCCGCCTACTTCTCGGTGCGGCCGCTCGCAGCGAGCCGCTGGGTGCGCATGGCGATCGGGCTGGCCTCGGGGCTCGTGGTCGCCGCGCTGGCCCTCGTCGTGCCGACCGCGCGCGTCCACGCGCCGGTGTCCGTCGACTTCCCCGAGGAGGCGTACGCGTTCGGCGGCGGCAAGAACATCGTCAACGTCACGCTGGTCGACATCCGCGCCTGGGACACGACCGGCGAGATCGCCGTGCTGCTCGTCGCCGCGACCGGCGTCGCGTCGCTGATCTTCCTGCGCAGCCGCAGCGGCTCGATCTTCCGGTCGAGCTCGGCGCGGGGGACGGGCTACGTCTGGGACGCGGGCCCGCAGCCGGACGTCGTGCGGCGGATGCGGGCGGTGCTGCAGGCGGAGCGCGCGACCGCCCCGTCGGCCGGGCGCGACCGGGAGTGGCTCGGGGCCGGCACCACGGTGGCGCCGCAGCGCCGCTCGATCCTCTTCGAGATCATCACGCGCCTGCTGTTCCACTCCATGGTGCTCGTCGGCATCTACCTGCTCCTCGCCGGGCACAACACCCCCGGCGGCGGTTTCGCCGGCGGGCTCGTGGTCGGGACGGCGCTGATCGTCCGGTACCTCGCCGGCGGACGGTACGAGCTCGGGGACGCCGCACCGGTGCACCCCGGCCTGCTGCTCGGGCTCGGCCTGTTCCTGTCCGCCGGCGTCGGGCTCGTGTCGATCCTCGCCGGTGGCTCGCTGCTGGAGAGCGTCATCATCGAGGCGGTCCTGCCCGTCCTCGGGCCGGTCAAGCTCGTGACGTCGGTGTTCTTCGACATCGGGGTGTTCCTGCTGGTCCTCGGCGTGGTGCTGGACGTGCTGCGCAGCCTCGGCGCGGAGATCGACCGGCACACCGAGGAGGGCGCGCCCGACTCCGCCGACCCCGACACCGCCGACCCGGCCGTCACCGACGCACCCGGCCCCGGTCCCGGTCCCATCAGCGCCGAGGCCGGCCCCCTCACCACCCGGGAGGGGCCGCGATGATCGACACCTCCCCGAGCCTCGCCCTCGTCGTCGTCGCGGGCGCCCTGACCGCCGTCGGGGTCTATCTGCTGCTCGAGCGGTCCCTCACCCGGGTCCTCCTCGGGGTGATCTTCCTCAGCAACGCCGTCAACGTGGTCCTGCTCATCTCCGGCGGCCGGGCGGGCAACGCGCCCCTCGTCGGCTACAGCGACGAGGAGGCGATGAGCGACCCGCTGCCGCAGGCCCTCATCCTCACCGCGATCGTCATCACGCTCGGGCTGACCGCGTTCCTCCTGGCCATGGCGTACCGGTCCTGGCAGCTCAACCAGCACGACGAGGTCCAGGACGACCTCGAGGACCGGCGGGTCGCCGCCCGCGCGGCCCGCGACGCAGCCGACCTGCGGGAGGACCTCGACGAGCTGTCCCTGGAGCAGGAGGCCGCCGACACGCACGACGAGATCGAGGAGCCGGCCCGGGCCGGCGAGCCGCCGTCGTCGGCGCCCGGCTCCCGGCGCGTGGAGACCGCCGAGGGCGGTGACGCGCGGTGAACGGCCTGAGCCTGACCGACCTGACGTGGGCGGTGCCGCTGCCGGTGGTCCTGCCGCTGGCCGCCGCCGGCCTGGCCCTGGTCCTGTGGCGCAACGCCCGCGCGCAGGGCGTCATCAGCGTGGTCGCGCTGACGCTCGTCCTCCTGACGTCGGTGGCCCTGCTCGTGGCCGCCGACGACGGCCCTCTCGTGCTCGACGTCGGCAGCTGGGCGGCGCCGGTCGGCATCGACCTCGTCGCCGACCGGCTCTCCACGCTCATGCTCACGGTGTCCTCGGCCGTGACGCTGTGCGTCCTGCTGTACTCCCTGGCCCAGGGCCTGGCCGACGACAACGCCGAGACGCCCGTCGCGATCTTCCACCCGACCTACCTCGTGCTCACGGCCGGCGTGTCGAACGCGTTCCTGACCGGGGACCTGTTCAACCTCTTTGTCGGGTTCGAGATGCTGCTGGTCGCCTCGTACGTGCTCCTGACCCTCGGGGGGACCGGCGAGCGGATCCGCGCAGGGACGATCTACGTCGTCGTCTCGCTGCTGTCCTCGGTGCTCTTCCTGCTCGCGGTGGCGCTGGTCTACGCCGCGACAGGGACCGTGAACATGGCGCAGCTGGCGTACCGGCTGGGCGAGATCGACCCGGGCGTGGCCTTCGCGCTGCAGCTGCTGCTGCTGCTGGCCTTCGGGATCAAGGCCGCCGTCTTCCCGTTGTTCGCCTGGCTGCCGGACTCCTACCCCACCGCCCCGGCTCCGGTCACGGCGGTCTTCGCCGGCCTGCTGACCAAGGTCGGCGTCTACGCGATCATCCGGACCCAGACGCTGCTGTTCCCCGACGGCCGGGCGGACGACCTGCTCATGGCGGTCGCGCTCGCCACGATGGTCGTCGGCATCCTCGGCGCCGTGGCGCAGAACGACGTCAAGCGCATGATCTCGTTCACGCTGGTCAGCCACATCGGCTACATGATCTTCGGGGTCGCGCTGTCGAGCGAGGCCGGCCTGGCGGCCGCGGTCTTCTACGTCGCCCACCACATCACGGTGCAGACGACGCTGTTCCTCGTCGTCGGGCTGATGGAGCGCCGGGGCGGCTCGACGTCCCTGGACGCCCTCGGCGGGCTCGCGCGCCTCGCCCCGCTGCTGGCGGTGATGTTCTTCCTGCCCGCGATGAACCTCGCGGGCATCCCGCCCCTGTCGGGCTTCCTGGGCAAGGCCGGGCTGGTGCAGGCCGGCGTCGACGTCGGGACGCCGTGGGCGTACGCGCTCGTCGCGGGCGCCGTCGTGACGTCCCTCCTGACGCTGTACGCGATCGTCAAGGCCTGGAACAAGGCGTTCTGGCAGGCGCCGCCGACGCAGGAGCGCGACGTCGTCCTGCCGCGCGGGATGGTCGGCTCCGCCGCCGCGCTCGTCGGCGCCGGCGTCGCCCTCACGGTCGTGGCCGGCCCGCTGTACGACTACACCGAGCGCGCCGCGGCGACCCTGCGTGACCGGGAGCAGTACGTCGCCGCGGTCCTGCCGGACGGGCGGGGCGCCGGGCGGTCCGCCGAGGCGGCCGAGGAGGCGCAGCGCGAGGGCGGGACCGACGTCGTCG
Source organism: Actinotalea sp. (assembly GCA_014360395.1). GTDB lineage: Bacteria > Actinomycetota > Actinomycetes > Actinomycetales > Cellulomonadaceae > Actinotalea. Next base: position 76 of record JACIXM010000479.1, on the reverse strand, counting down.
AGGACGGCGGGGATCTGGACGACGGTGTCGGGCGCGACGACCGCACCGGCCCCGGGTCGGAGGGGTCGCCGTGAAC
>JACIXM010000478.1 GCA_014360395.1 Actinotalea sp. | reverse complement strand
GCCGGGCGCCCACAGGACGCCCGGCCGTTCGCCGGCGGTGCGACTGCCTTAGTACCAGTACTTCCGGCCGCCCACGGCGCGACCCATCGCACCGAGGATCCAGAAGATGATGCCGATCACGAGGACGATCCACCCGATGGTGATGAGGATCGGGATGTTGATGACGTACCCGAGGACAAGCAGGATGATGCCGAGGATGACCACGGAGACCTCCTAAGGACGGGGAGCGGTCGGTCCGGCTCCTGGTCCTGATCGTCCTGCGATTCCGGCGATCCCGCTCGTCGAGCCGGGCGCCGGCCCCGCCCTCAGGCCCCGGCGGCCGTACCGTCGGCCGGGAGGACGCCCTGCTCGACGGCCCGGTCCAGGGCCTCGCTCGTGGCGGCGCGGCCGAGGTCGATGAGCTCGGCGGCCCGGTGGAACTCCAGAGTCGCGCAGGCGCTCTTGGGGACGGTGACGAGGACGTCCGGCGGGTAGCCCGCGAGGCGGTAGCTGGCCACGACGCTCTGCATCGCGTCCAGCGACAGCTCCACGACGTCGAGGGTCCGCAGCCCGGTCGGCAGCTGCTCGAAGACCTGCTCGGCAGCCGCCTCGGCGGCCTCCACCGCGGACCCGCGGGCCGCCAGCGCCCGGGCCCGCGCACTGCCGAGGAAGCGGACGACGGCGCGACGCAGGTCGGAGTCCACCAGGCGTGCGGCGCTGCGGCGCAGGCGATCGCCCCACTCGGCCACCGGCTGGGCGGCCGCCGACTCCTGCGTCGGCACCTTGCCGTTGTGCACCGGCAGCTCGCCGGAGACGGAGACGGCGATCGTGACGTCGGCCTGGGAGGCGGCGGTCGCGGAGAGCGGGATCGGGTTCATGAGGGCGCCGTCCGCGAGCAGCCGCCCGTTGATCATCACGGGCGTGATGACCGTCGGCAGGGCGATGGACGCGCGGATCGCGGCGTCGACGGGGCCGCGCTGGAACCAGACCTCCTTGCGCGCCAGCAGGTCCGTGGCGACCGCCGTGAAGGAGATCGGCAGGTCCTCGATGGCCGCCCCGTCGAGCAGCTCGCTCACCTTGGCCAGGATCTTCTCGGCGCGGATCGCCCCCGGCGCCCCCAGCGACGGGTCGAGCAGGCGCAGCACCTCGCGCTGGGTGAGGCTGCGGGCCCACGCGGTGTACGGCTCCAGGGCCCCGGCGGCGTGGACGCCGCCGACGAGCGCGCCCATCGACGCCCCCGCGATGTCGACGATCTCGTACCCGCGCTCGCGGATGACCTCGATCGCGCCGATGTGGGCGTAGCCGCGGGCACCCCCGCTACCGAGAGCGAGTGCGACACGGGGAGGGCGGACCATGATCCCCATGATCGCAGGGGACGGCACGGAGCCGATGCGCGGAGGCCCGGCCCGTCCTCGCGGGCGCGGTCAGGCGCGCGGGCGTCCGCGGAGCTTGAACCATCCGTAGGCGCCGGTGACCAGGAGCAGCACCAGGCCGATGAACAGGAGCCAGAGCAGCCCTTCGACGATCGCGCCGATGAGGGACAGGAGCAGCCAGGCGACGACGAGGGCGATGATCAGTGTCTTCATGATCCCTACCCTGCCAAGCCGGCTCCGTCGGCGCAGGTCGGCAGCGGCTTCGCGGCGGGGGGCCACCGGCCTCACATCGCAGCGAGCGCGCTCCGACCTGCGACGCGATGGGAGCGGGTGACGGGAATCGAACCCGCGCTGTCAGCTTGGGAAGCTGAAGTTCTACCATTGAACTACACCCGCGCAGCACCCCGAGGGTGCGACGGCGACGACTATACCCGCCGACGGCGCGCCACCTCATCCCGTGCCCTGTCCACCACCACCGGGGTTATCCACAGGCTGGCTCCACAACTGTGTGAACAGTGCACGGGTACCACTCAGGAAGGTGTGGACAAGCGCCCGCAGGTCCCAGGACGACGGCGACGTCGGTCACAGGCCACCGACCTCAGAACGCGTGGCAGCCGGCTCACCCGAACGGCGTCACCGGACCTCCATGCGGTCCCACGCCCGCACGGTGGCGCCCACACCGAGCAGCGCCACGGGCAGCGCGAGCCACAGCTGGAGCGGCACCACCCGCTCGGCCACCTCCGGGCCGCCGAGCCCCGCCCACATCGCCGGTGCCGCGTACGGGAACCACGCACCCGCGCCGACCACGGTGAGGACCTGCGTCGCCACGACGACCCCCAGCAGGGCGGCGATGCCCGCGAGGTAGCCACGCAGCGCGCTGGCGACCCAGGCGAACGGCAGGGTCAGGAGCGCCGTCGTCGCGCCGACCGCGAGCGCGCGGCCCGCGGCCGCCGACGCCGCGTCGTCGAGGGGGCCTGCCCCGGTCACCAGGCCGAGCAGCACCGTCAGCGCGACCGTCGCCACCGCCACCGCCAGTCCCCACGCCAGGAGCAGCACGCTCTTGGCGAGGACGATCGCCCGGCGCGACGTCGGCAGCGCGGCGAGGGCACCGATGGTGCCGTCGGCGTGCTCGCGACCGAAGCTCCAGGACACCAGGACGCCGCCGGCCAGCAGCAGACCGATGGACAGGACCTGCCCCGCCAGCCCGAGGGGGGCGGCCAGACCCTCGCCGGTGATCATCGGCGCCACCTTGGCGGCGGCCTGGCTGCCCGGCGCGCGCTGCGCCGCCAGGACGAACCCCACCGAGAGTGCCGGCACGCCGAGCACGACCGCGAGCGCCGCGACCCGCGCCGCCGTCGCCCGCCGGAGCTTGAGAGCCTCGACCTCCAGCGCCGCGGTCACCCGAGCGCCTCCTCGGTCGGCACGCCGTCGGCCGCCGCGACCATCGCGAAGAGCTGCCGCTCGAGGTCCACCCCGCCGGGCGGCAGGCTGCCGACGACGACACCGCGGTGCAGCACCGTGATGCGGTCCGCCATCCGCGCCATCTCGTCGAGGTGGTGGCTGGAGACGAGCACCGCGGCACCGGCGTCGGCCGCGCGGCGCAGGCGGCGCCGCACGAGGACCACGCCCGCCGGGTCCAGGGCGTTGCTCGGCTCGTCCAGCACCAGGACGGTCGGCTCGTGCACCAGCGCGCAGGCGAGGCCGACCCGCTGCCGGTTGCCCAGGGACAGGGTCCGGCTGCGCCGGTCGGCCCAGCGCTCCAGGGCCAGCTCCGCCAGCACGCCGCGGGTGGCGCGGTCCGCCGCCGCACGACCGAGCCCGCGCAGCCGGGCGGCGCTGCGCACCACCTCCCGCACGGTCAGCTCGGCGTAGGTGAACGGCGTCTCGACGAGGTGCCCGACCTGGCCGAACGCCTCCGGTCGCACCTCACCGACGTCCCGGAGTGCGCCGGCGTGCCGCACCAGCGCCCGGCCGGCGTCGGGGCGCTGCAGGCCGAGGAGCAGCCGCATCAGCGTCGACTTGCCCGCACCGTTGAGCCCGACCAGCGCGTGGATCTCGCCCGACCGGACGTCCAGGTCGACGCCGTCGACGGCACGCTCGGTCCCGAACGCCCGGCGCAGCCCGCGGGCGCTGAGCGCGACGACCCCCGGGGCGTCCGCGTCCTGCCCGCGGGCGGCGGCGCGGGTCACCGCCGGCCTCCGAGCAGCTCGAGCGCCGCGACCACGCGCGGCCCGAGGGGACCGTCGTCGGCGGCCCCCCAGTCCAGCAGCGCGGCCGTGAGGGCGCCGAGGCACGCGCCGGCGGCGACGCGTGCCTCCAGGCGCGGCGCCCCGCCGTCGCGCAGCACCTCGGCCACGAGGTCCTCCGTGCGCTGGTTGTTCTCCCAGGCGTGGGCCCGCAGCCCCGGGTGGCCTGCGACGAGGCGCACGCGCGCGCGGGTCTCGTCGTCCGCCGGCTCCGGCAGGGACGACCACGCGGCGAGGAGCCCGCGGCGGGCCCGCTCCAGCGGTGGCAGGTCCGTGGGCTGCGCGCGGACGAGCTCGCCGATCAGCGGGTCGTACGGGTCGTCGAGGACGACCGACTCCTTGGTGGGGAAGTGCCGGAAGAACGTCATGTGGGAGACCCCGGCGGCCTCGGCGACGTCGTTGACCGTGGTCGCGTCGTACCCGCGCTCGAGGAAGAGCCGGAGCGCGACGCGCTGCAGCCGGTCACGGGTCGCCTGGGCGCGGGAGGGCACAGCTGATGTTAGTGACTAACATCAGAAGCGAGCAAGGGCCGGCCCTGTCCCGGCCGGCGACGTGACCTGCGCCACCCGCACCGGCCCCAGCCGCTACCGTGACCTCGTGCTGCTCTCCGACCGCGACATCCGCACCGAGCTCGACTCCGGGCGCATCGGCCTCGACCCGTACGAGCCGGGGATGATCCAGCCGTCCAGCATCGACGTGCGCCTGGACCGCTTCTTCCGGCTGTTCGACAACCACAAGTACCCGGTCATCGATCCCTCGCAGGACCAGCCGGACCTCACCCGCCTCGTCGAGACCGACGGCGAGGAGCCCTTCGTCCTTCATCCCGGGGAGTTCGTCCTGGGCTCGACCTACGAGTCCGTCGCCCTGCCCGACGACGTCGCCGCCCGCCTGGAGGGCAAGTCCTCCCTGGGGCGTCTCGGGCTGCTCACCCACTCCACCGCCGGGTTCATCGACCCGGGGTTCACCGGGCACGTGACCCTGGAGCTGTCCAACGTCGCGACGCTGCCCATCCAGCTGTGGCCGGGTATGAAGATCGGCCAGCTGTGCTTCTTCCGCCTCAGCTCGCCGGCGGAGAACCCGTACGGGTCGAGCCTGTACGGGTCCCGCTACCAGGGGCAGCGCGGCCCGACCGCCTCCCGGTCCTTCAAGAACTTCCACCGCACGCCCATCTGAGGCCCCCGCCCGGGCTCCGGCCCTCGCCCGGCGCACCCGGGTGACCGGCCTACCCTCGCTGCATGGCCCTCCCATCGCTGACCCCGGACGACCCGGACGTCGTCGGCCACCACCTCCTGCTGCTGCCCGCCGACGTCGGGCACGACGAGGTGGAGGTGCTCGCCGCCAGCCGCTTCCCGCACGCGCGCTGGGAGACCGTGCCCAGCACCGTGGCGCCCCGGTCGGCCGGGGCGCGCGGCCTGCGCGCACCGGAGCCGCCCCCGGGCGTCCTGCGCCTGTCCCGGCACAGCACCCTCGTCGGCCCGTTCACGCTGAGCACCCTGGCGGCGGCCGCCCTCGGCGTGCCGACGTCGGCCGGCGTCGCCTACCGGTTGCAGGCACCGGTCGAGCGCGGCGCCGCCCCGCTGCCCGGCGGCGGCGACCGGGACGGACTGCGGCGCGCCTTCCCGGACGGCCTGCCCGTCCGGGACGAGGAGCGCACGCTCGGCTGGCTCCTGGCAGCGGCCCGGCGCCTCGGGGGGGCGGTGCGGACCGCGGGCCCGACGGCGGCCCACACCCGGACCGAGGCCTCCCCGACGGCCACCGTGCTCGTGCCGGACCCCGCCGCGGCCGTCGACCTGACCGTGTGGTCGGACGTCTGGCTCGAGCCGGAGGCGGCGCTGGCCGTGATGCGCCGCGCCGTCCCCCGCGCCTACCTCAACCTCCCGGCCCCGTCCTGGGGCGGGCCGCCCCCGGGGACCGGGACGCGTGCCGTGCCCGGCGGCGACGCGCTGGACGAGGCCCAGCGCCGCGCCCTGCACGCCGCTGCTGACGAGCGGGACATCGCGACCCTGACCCAGCCGCCCCCCATGACGGCCTACGGCTGCCTCGCGGACCTCGAGCTCGACGGCATCCTCGCCCTGGAGGTCTCCGGCGAGACCCGGCTCCCCCCGGTCATCGCCGCCGTGCCCTGGGCCGAGCGCGGTGCGGTGGCGTACCGGGTGCACTGGGAGCCGCCGGACGTCGAGGAGCTGCACGCGGAGCGCCCGTCGCTGCCCCACAAGGTCGCCCGGGGCCGGGCGCTGCCCCTGGTCGCGGCGGTCGCCCGGGCGGTGCACACCGCCGTCGGCGGCGAGGTCACCGACGAGATGGAGTTCGTCGTCGACCCGGCCGACCTGTGAGCCCAGGGCTGGCGCGCCGACCGGACCACGGACCGCCCCTGTCCGCATGACCAGGCTCCGCCCGTGCCGCTCCTCTGTCGATCAAGGGGATGGAGGAGGATCATCGAAGGATGCGGCGCACGGCGGAGTTCGACGCGTTCGGGCCGTGGATCGACGAGGTCCACGCACCCGAGGAGGTGCCGCGCCTGTTCCGCGACCGCCCGCCGGACCTGCAACGGGCCGACCTCGTCCTGAAGGTCCCGCGCCGGATCTCCCGGCGCGACGCGAACCCGGACATGGACCTGTACGACCACCTCGTCATCGCGGACGCGGACGGCCTGGAGATCCGCAGCCGCGAGGGCTCGACGTACCGGCGCCAGCGCGTCGCCTACCAGGACGTCGCCGTGGTCCACAGCAGCGTGGACCTCCTCGACGGGCGCTTCCACGTCCTCGACACGACCTCCGGCGGCGCGCGGCCGACCGGGTTCCGCTACAACAGCGTGTCCCACGAGCTCGTCGAGCGCCTCGTCCACGTGCTGCGGACGAACGTGCGGCGCCGGCTCGGCGCACCCGAGGCGGTCGCGTCGCCGCGGCGTGGCATCCAGCTGGGCCTGCGGGACCTCGGCGCCGACGACGTCGCGCTGGTCACCGAGCAGCGGGACCTGTCCGAGCACGAGCGGGACCTCGTGCCCGTCGCCGCGCACGGCCGCCGGACGGTGGCGCGACGCGGCGGCGCGCTGCACGGCCTGCTGGACACGGTCCGTCCGGCGACCCTCCAGGGAGCGGTGGTCTGCGCGGGTCCGTCCGAGGTCCACCTGCTGCACCGCCGGGAGTGGGTGAGCACCGGCCGCCGGCCCGTCACCTCCGTCGCGCACAGCCTGTGGGTGCTGCCGCACGTCAGTCGCGTGACCGAGCACCCCTCCGGGCGCTACGAGGACGTCGACCTCCTCACCGTCGCCAGCGGCCGCGCGACCGTGGAGGTCCCGCTCCCCCGCGAGTCCGACAGCATGGCCGCGCTCCAGGAGGCGCTGACGTCGTCGGCCTCGCGCTGACGCCCCGCGCTCCAGGCCCCCGACGCCCCGCGGACGCGAGGGCGCACCACCGACGCGAGGGGGCGCCGCCGGCCTGGCAGGATCCCCGCGTGAGCTATGACGTGTGGGTCCTGTCCGCCGCGGCCGAGGGCGACGTCGAGCGTGTCGTCGACCGCCTGGAGGACGGGGACCTCGACGCCGCCCCGCCCGACCCGTCCGTCCTCCGCTTCCGTGGGGCGGTCCTGGACCTCCGGCCCGAGCTGGCCGAGGTGATGGAGCCGGAGGGCACCGCGGACGGCGCCGACCGCTACGTCGCGCTGCACATCCCGTGGGACACGGAGCCGGCCGTCGTCGAGCGTGTCCTGGAGCTCGCGCGCGAGCTCGGCCTGCTCGTGCACGACCCGCAGGAGGAGACGGAGGCCGCCGCGCCCGCCCGACCGCGCCGGGGACTGCTGGGACGGCTGCTCGGACGGGGCTGAGGCTCAGTCCTCGGTCGCGGGCCGGCGGACGGCGGGCAGCAGCAGCTGCGCGACGTCCACCACCTCCACCGCGTCCTGGCCGGCGGCGTCTCCGCGACCGTTCGCCGCGACGCCGTCGTTGAGCATGATCGTGCAGAACGGGCAGCCCGTGGCGATCGTGCGCGCCCCGGTGCCCAACGCCTCGGCAGCGCGGTCGGTGCCGATCCGGGTGCCCGTGGTCTCCTCCATCCAGACCCGCGCCCCGCCGCCGCCGCAGCAGAACGACCGCTCGCGGGACCGGGGCATCTCCGCGAGCGCCAGGCCGGGCACCGCGCCGAGCAGCTCGCGCGGGGGGGTGTAGATCTCGTTGTGGCGGCCCAGGTAGCACGGGTCGTGGTACGTCACCGTCCGCGCCGGGTGCGGGGCCTCGCCCGGACCGGGGACGCCCCGCTCCCGGACGGGCTCCACCACGCTCAGGCGGCCGTCGGCGAGCAGCTGCTCGAGGAGCTCGGTGTGGTGGACGACCTCGAACCGGCCGCCGAGCTGCGGGTACTCCCGGGCGATCGTGTTGAAGCAGTGCGCACAGGTCACGACGATGCGCTGCGCCCCGACCTCGGTGAGCACCTCGACGTTCGCCTGCGCGAGCATCTGGAAGAGCATCTCGTTGCCGGCCCGGCGCGCCGGGTCACCGGTGCACTGCTCGCCGTCGCCGAGGACGGCGAAGGACACGCCCGCGGTGTGCAGGAGCTCCGCGACGGCGCGCGTCGTCCGCTTCGCGCGGTCCTCGTACGCCCCGGCGCAGCCCACCCAGAACAGGTACTCGAGCCCGGCCGCGTCCTCGACGTCGACGCCGACGACGGGCACCGGGAACGGCAGGTCCTTCGCCCACGCGAGACGCTGGCGCGCGGGCAGGCCCCACGGGTTGGCCTGCTTCTCGAGCTTGGTGAACAGGGGCCCGAGCTCGTCGGGGAAGGCCGACTCCATGAGCACCTGGTTGCGCCGCAGGTCGACGATGTGGTCGACGTGCTCGATGTCGACCGGGCACTGCTGCACGCACGCGCCGCAGGTCGTGCAGTCCCACAGCGCCTGCGGGTCGACGACGTCGCCGACGAGGGAGAGGACGTCGATGTCCGCGTGCGGGTCCACGGTCGCCGTCTGCGCGCCACCGGTTCCGGGAAGCGGGACGTGACCCGTGGTGGTCGTGTGCCCGGCGGGCTCCGTCGACGCGTTCGCCGCAGCCCGCAGGTACGGCGCCGTGGCGTACGCGTGGTCGCGCAGCGCGAGGACGACGAGCTTGGGCGACAGCGGCTTGCCCGTGTTCCAGGCGGGGCACTGCTCCTGGCACCGCCCGCACTCGGTGCAGGTGGAGAAGTCGAGCAGGCCCTTCCAGGAGAAGTCCTCGATGCGCCCGACACCGAGCGTCGCGTCGTCGGGCAGGTCCTCCAGCGCGGCGAAGTCGACCGGCTTGCCGCCCGCGCGCACCGGCGGCAGGGGGCCCAGCGCGGGGCGGCCGTCCGTCTCGCGCCGCGC
>JACIXM010000477.1 GCA_014360395.1 Actinotalea sp. | reverse complement strand
GGCCTGCGGGAGGTCGGCCGCGGATCAACGTCACGGTCGGGATCGGGACGCTCCTCGGGCTGGACGACCGACCCGGTGAGCTGGCCGGCTACGGTCCGATCGGCGCGGACGCGGCCCGACGTCTCGCGGTCGACGGGACCTGGCGCCGACTGCTCGTCGACGAGCCCTCCGGCACGATCCTCGACGTCGGCACGCGTCGGTATCGACCGCCGCCCGATCTCGTCGAGCTGATCAGGGAGCGCAACCGGACCTGCGTGGTCCCCACCTGCGGCATGCCCTCGCGCCAGTGCCAGACCGACCACACGGTGCCGTTCCCGCGCGTCGACGGACGACCGGACGTCGGGCCCGACCTGCAGGGCGGTCGCCCGGTGGGCAGCACGGAGCAGGCCGTCGTCGATCCGACCGATACCGGGGCGGCCGAAGCCGAGCCGACCGAAGCCGAGCCGCCTGAAGCCGAGCCGGCCGAAGCCGAGCCGGCCGAAGCCGAGCCGGCCGAAGCCGAGCCGCCTGAAGCCGAGCCGGCCGAAGCCGAGCCGGCCGAAGCCCAACCGGCCGAAGCTAGATCGGGCGGAGCCGAACCGGCGGCCGGGCCGGTGCTCGGCGGCCGCGCTGACGTGGGTGCGTCGGATGGCGAACCCATGGACCTGGACTCGGGACCTGCTGGCGGTGACACGACGAACCTGGTCCAGCCCGGCGGCGCGCCGCTCGGGCCTGGTCGAACGGCCGCGGACAACCTCGGCCCACTCTGCGGGACCCACCACCTCCTCAAGACGCACGGTGGGTTCCGACTCGAGCAGCCGCATCCCGGCTCGTTCGTCCTTCGCACGCCCTCCGGTCACGTGTACCTCCAGGGTCCGGACCGGCCGCCGGGGGTTCCGTCCGGGGATGCCGCCCCGTCCCGCTGTCTTCCGCAGTCGTGGCTCTCACCGGGAGGGGATGCGGCGCCCTCACCAGGAGGGGATGCGGCCGGCCGTGACGATCCAGGACACGGTCCGCCGCCGTTCTGACCGGGCCGATGTGGCCTGCCCGCCGTGCGCCGCCGCCTTCAGGTCGCGACCGTCGGCGTCCGGCCCTGCCGTCGTGGACCCTGCCCAGCCCAGCCCAGCCCGGCCCTGCTCTGCTCTGCTCTGCCCTTCCCTGCTCTGCCCCTCCCGGACGGAGGCGGGGGGCGAGACGTCGTCAGATCGAGGGCGAAACGTCGTCGCGACCGGCCTGTCCCACCAGCCCGGCGCGTCCCGGCGCGACAGACTGGCCGTGCGAGCCGCATGCGCGGCGCGATCGGAGCGAGGAGGAGCCATGGGCGTGCTGGGAGAGCTGTTCGCGGGTGCGCACGCGACCGCGCTGGAGCGCGCCGACGTGCTCGACGCCGGTGAGATCCCCTCGGGCGCCGCGCCCCACATCGAGCTCACCGAGATCGGACCGGTCGAGCTCGAGGCCCTGGGCGAGGTCGCGGCCCGGGCCGTCCGCTTCGGCTCGGGCGACCTCGAGGTGTCGGAGATCGACCTGGCGCACGACAACCTCTACCGGGTGCCGCCGTTCTTCGCCGAGGTCCTGGTGGCGCTCGGTGACAGCGAGGAGGAGGACGTCGTCGAGGACGTCGCCGCGCAGTGGGCGGCGGAGGCGGAGATCGACGCCTCCGCAGAGGACCTCGCGCGGGTGGTCGAGGCCGTCGTCGCCGTCGCGACCCGCGCCGCCGAGCGCGGGGAGGACCTCTTCCTCTGGACCAAGCCCGTCTAGGGCGCGCTGTCGGGGCGCGGCACCTCAGCCTCTGGGTGAGGCCTCGGGTGCCGAGACCGTGCTCGGTCACCGGGGACGTGCTCAGCCGCCGGGCGGTGCCTCAGGTGTCGGGGAGCGCCTCAGGTGCCGGTGCGGTGCGAGGTCCCGGGGGAGCGCCTCAGGTGCCGGTGCGGTGCGAGGTCCCGGGGGAGCGCCTCAGGTGCGAGGTCTCGGGGAGCGTCTCGGGTGTCGGTGCGGTGCGAGGTCCGGGGGCGCGCCTCACGCGTCGGCGCGCGGCGCCGTCGAGCGCTCCGCGTCCCGTCCTGCATCCCGTTCGGCCCTCGCCTGCTCCGCCGCCTTCTCCTGGGCGAGGTGCTCGTGGAGCTCGTCGAAGAGGATCCGGTCGGGCATGGGCGCGTCCGACCGGAACGCCGCACGGCCGAGCGCGAAGCCGCCGACCGGCGCCGTCATGATCTGCAGCGCCACCGCGAGCAGCAGGATCAACGCGTGCGACCACGACGGCTCGAGCACGAGCACGCCGAGCAGCACCAGGCACACGCCGAGCGTCCCGGACTTCGTCGTCGCCGCGAGGCGCGAGTAGGGGTCGCGGAACCGCAGCAGCCCGATGGCCGCGATGCAGAACAGCAGGACGCCGACCACGACGGCGCCGTGGCCGATGACGGACTGGATCAGCTGGAGGGCGCTCATCGACGGCTCCGGGAGATGTAGCGGGCCAGGAAGACCGCGGACAGGAAGCCGACGAGCGTCCCGATGACGACGACGTCCAGCATCTCGAACCGCTGGATCCGCACGGCCAGCAGCGCCACGACGGCCACGAACACGAAGAAGGCGTGGTCCGCGCCGATCGCACGGTCCGCCTCCGTGGGCCCGGTCGCCACCCGCCACGCGGCGGGCAGGAGGGTCAGGGCGAGCACGACGAGCGCGACGTCGATGATGACGGGAACGGCGATCACGGGCGCGCCCTCCCCTCGGAGCGGGCGTCGTCCGTGCCGGCGGCCGCCCGACCCTGCGCGGGCGTCCCGCCCGTACCGACGACCGGCACCGGCGCCTCCGGCCGACCCGACCACTCCCAGCGCACACCGGTCGGCGCCGGGGGCGGCTCGACGCCGCGCAGCATGCGCAGCATCCGCGTCTCGGTCTGCTGCACCTGCACGCGCATCTCGTCGGCCGTCGGCGGACCGTAGATGTCCAGCACGTACAGCACGTGACCGTGCCGGTCGACCTCGATGGTGACGGTGCCGGGCGTGAGGGTGATGAGGTTCGACAGGAGCGTCAGCTCGAACCGGGTGCGGCAGCGCAGCGGCACCGCCGCGACTCCGGGCGTCGTGTGGATGCCCGGCGTCACCAGGTCGCGCGCGACCTGCCAGTTCGCCACGGCCATCCGGCCGACGAACCAGAACGAGAACGGCACGAACCGCAGCGCCGCACGGACGCCGTGGACCGCTCTGCTCAGCACGGGACGGGTCACCGGGTCACCGCCTCGACGTAGCGGGTCGGGTCGACGAGGCCCTCCGCGGCGGTCTGCGCCAGCGACAGCAGGACGTCGGCACCCAGCCCGATGGACAGGGACAGCAGTGTCAGCACGGCCCCGGGCAGCACGAGCCGCCACGGCACCCGCAGGGGGTGCGGCGCGCGCTCGACCCCAGGCGCGGGGATGGCCTCACCCGTCGGGTCGGTGACGTCGGGCAGGGACTCCGTCTGCCCGGACACGAGCGCCACCTGCCGGACCGGCGCCGGGTCCTGACCCCAGAACGCGCCGTTCCAGATCTTCAGCATCGACAGCAGGGTGAAGAGGCTGACCGCCACGGCCAGGCCGGCCACGAGGTACTCGCTCTCGAACACCGCGGCCCGCACGAGCGTCAGCTTCGCGACGAAGCCCGAGAAGGGCGGGATGCCCACGAGCGACAGGGCCGCACCGAGGAAGACCAGCGCGAGCCACGGCGAGTGCCGTGCGGCCCCACCCAGCTTCGACAGCCGCCCGGTCCCGGCCTGGTGCTCCACCGCACCGCAGGCCAGGAACAGCGCGGCCTTCACGATGATGTGGTGGATCAGGTAGAAGATCCCGGCCGCGAGACCCAGCGGCCCGAAGAAGCCGATGCCCAGGAGGATGTAGCCGACCTGGCTGGTCATGTGGAAGGACAGGATCGCCCGCATGCCGCTCTCCCCGAGCGCGCCCAGGACGCCGACCACCATGGTCGCCCCGAGCACCCACAGCCACGCGGTGTGCAGCCGCTCGTCGCCGCCGAACATCACGGCGTACAGGCGGAAGATCCAGTACACACCGATCTTGGTCAGCAGCCCGGACAGCAGCGCCGTCACGGCCACCGAGGCGAACGGGTAGGACCGGGGCAGCCACGAGTGCACGGGCACCAGCGCGGCCTTCGCCCCGAGAGCGACGAGGACGACGCCCCCGGCGAGGGCCACCGGGACCGACTCCTGCGCGGCGCCGGCCAGCTCGCCGAGGTTCACCGTGCCGGCCGTCGCGTACACCAGGCCCACGCCGCTGAGCAGGATCGTCGACACGAGCAGGTTCACCGTCAGGTACACCCGACCCGCGCCGAGCTGCGGCATCCGGCCGCTGCGCGTCAGCAGCACGTACGAGGGGACCAGGGCCACCTCGATCATGACGAAGAGGTTGAAGAGGTCCGCGGTCGCGAAGGCGCCGTAGACCCCACCCGTGAGCACGAGCACGAGCGGGTGGAAGTAGCGGTCCGCGTCGTCGCGCGTCCCGATGCCGAACACCGAGGACACCAGGACCAGGAACGCGGCGACGGTGATCATCAGGCCGGCGAAGACGTCGACGGCGAAGGGGATGGAGATGCCGCCGGGCCAGCCGGCGACCTGCTCGGCGATCACCTCGCCGTCGCGGGTGGCGACGACGATCGCGATGCCGAAGGCGACGACGGCGGCGTGGGTGCCGAGCGCGAGGACGCGCTGCAGCACGACGCGGCCGCCGACGGCGAGCGTGACGCCCGCCATGAGCAGGGGCAGCCACAGGAGGGCGGGCAGCCAGTCGTTCACGCGTGCTCCCTTCCTGTGGTCGGGCCGGTCGGTTCGGCCCCCGTGGGGGTGGTGCCGAGGGGTTGGCGGGTCGCCGGGGTGTCGGGCGCGTCGGCGGCACGCGCCTCCTGCGGGTGGGGCCCGGTCGCGTCGCGCCCGCTCGCGGACGGCTCGGCGTCGGACGCCGGCCCGTCGTGCTCGCCGCCGTTGCCGGCCATGGCCAGCAGGTAGACCGTGATGCCGAACGCGATGACGATCGCCGTGAGGGCGAAGGCCTGGGGCAGCGGGTCGGCGGCCTGGGCCGCGGAGCCCTCGGCCAGGAGCGGAGGGTCGCGCCGGTCCATGCCGCCGGCGGCCAGCAGGATCACGTTCGCGGCGTGACCCAGGAGGACGAAGCCGAACGTCACCCGGACCAGCCCCCGCTGCAGCAGCAGGTACACACCCGAGGCGACCAGGACGGCCACGAGGACGGCGGCGCTCATCGGGTCGCTCCCTCGGTCTCGGTGGTCGGGGTGGGGGTGCTCGGGGTCGTGCGCGTGGCGCCGGCCGTGGCCGCGTCGTCGGCGCCGTCGGCACCGGCCCCGCTGGACCGCCCGGCCGTCGGCGGTTCGTGGCCCCTCGACAGCGGGGACGCCGCGGCCGGCTCGGGCTGGCCGTGGCTGAACCGGTCGATGGCCGCGACGATCATCCCGAGCACCGCGAGGTACACGCCGACGTCGAAGATCAGCGACGTCGTCAGCGACTGGTAGAACGTGCCGATCTCGAGCGACCCACGGATCGGCCGCAGGAACGAGCCGTCGAGCATGCCGATGATGCCGGCGGCGACGGCGATGATCACACCGCCGGCGAGCAGCGGGGCCGCCCGCAGGGGGGTCCGACCGCGCAGTCCACGGGGCAGCTGGACCAGCGCGACGGCGATACCGCCGACCAGTGCGGCGATGAAGCCACCGCCGGGCTCGTTGTGCCCGCGGTACAGCAGGACGACGGACGCGACGAGCGTGATCGGCACGACCAGGCGCGTCGTCACGTGCAGCACGGTGCGGTCACCGGGGGCGTCGTCGTCGCGGGGGAGACGCTCCGCGGGCAGGTCGCGCCGCAGCAGGGCCAGCAGCCCGATGCCGACGACGGCCAGGACCGTGATCTCCCCGAAGGTGTCCAGGCCACGGAAGTCCACCAGCACGGTGTTGACGACGTTCGTGCCGCCGGAGGCGTCCGGGCCCTCCGCCAGGAGCCAGCGCGAGACGTCCGAGGACTCGCGACGCCCGGTCAGGGAGAACGTCGCGAGGCCGGCGACCAGGCCGGCGACCCCTGCCGACACCCCGGCGACGAGGCGGCGGCGCGCCGTCGTCGGCTCGAAGCGGTGGGGCAGGCGACGCAGCACCAGGACGGCGACGACGACGGTGAGCATCTCGACGAGCAGCTGGGTCAGCGCGAGGTCCACGCCGCCGGCGAGCAGGAACCACACCGCCACGAGGAACCCGACGACGCCGAGCATCGTGATCGCGCCCAGGCGCGAGCTCGTCGCGGCCAGCCCGATCGCGACCAGGCCGGTGAGCCCGACGACGAGCCAGTCCTCCGCCCGGGTCACCGGTGCGGGGGAGGCCGTGAGGTCCCCCAGGACCAGGCTGCCGACGACGGCGATCGCGGCCACGCCCAGCAGCGGCCACGCCAGGTGCGGGGCCAGGGCGCCGGTGCGCGCGGGTCGGCCGATCCGGTCGCCGAGGCGCAGGGTCCGGGCGTAGAGGGCGTCGTAGGCGCGGACGCCGGAGAACGGCAGGTCGATGCGCTGCAGCGCCCGGTCGACGGGCTGGCGGGCGAGGAAGAGGGCGACGCCGAGCGTGATCGTGACGACCGACATCCACAGCGCGACGGAGCCGAAGCCCGGCCACAGCTTGAGGTCCAGCTCGGTCCCGTCGCCCCGCACGGTGTCCTGGACGGCCCGGGTGAAGAACGGGTTGAGCTGCCCCACGAACAGGCCGAGGCCCAGGCTGGTCACCGCGGGCAGGGCGGCCGGGAGGAGGAAGGACGGGCGCGGCTCGTACAGCCCCTCCTGCACCGTCGGGCCGGCGAACGCGCCGTAGACGATCCGCGCGCTGTACCCGAAGGTCATGGCGGCGGACAGCACGGCGACGACGCCGACGAGGATGCCCCAGCCGCCGGGCAGCTGGAGGAACGCGTAGTACGACTCCTCCTTGCTCACGAAGCCCAGCAACGGCGGCAGGCCGGCCATGGACATCGCGGCGATCGCGGTGAGGGTCGCGGTGACCGGCATGACCCGGTAGAGCCCGGACAGCTGGCGGATGTCCCGGCTGCCCGCCTCCCGGTCGATGATCCCCACGAGCATGAAAAGCGTGGCCTTGAACAGCGCGTGCGCGAACGTGTGCAGACCCGCGACGGCGAGGGCCTCGTCCGTCCCGACGCCGACGAGGGCGACGATCCAGCCGAGCTGGCTGACGGTCGAGTACGCCAGCAGGGCCTTGAGGTCGTGCTGCTGGAGCGCGAACACGGCGCCGACGACCGTCGTCACCAGGCCCGCCGTGACGAGCGTGACCGTCCACAGCGTCGTGTCGGCGAACGGCGGGGAGAACCGCATGAGGACGTAGATGCCGGCCTTCACCAGCGTCGCCGCGTGGAGGTACGCGCTGACAGGGGTGAGGGCGACCATCGCGTCGGGCAGCCAGAAGTGGAACGGGACCTGGGCCGACTTGGTCATCGCCGCCAGCATCAGCATGACCGCGATCCACGGCGCCAGCGGTGACGCGGCGATCTCGGCGGACATCGCGAGCGTCGCGCTGACGCTCGTGGTCCCGGTGACGGACCAGAGCAGGACGACGGCGGTCATCAGGGCCAGGCCGCCGGAGCCGGTGATGACCAGGGCGCGGGTCGCCGGCCGGGCCTCCTTCAGCCCCTTGCCGCCGATGAGGAGGAAGGAGCACAGCGTCGTCAGCTCGAAGAAGACGAAGAGGAGCACGGTGTCGTCCGCGAGGACCATGCCGAGCATCGCCGTGGCGAACAGCGCCAGGAGCCGGTACAGCCGGGCGTGGTCGTACTCCTCGCTGAGGTACCGCGCGCAGTACGCCATGATCAGCGCGCCGACGGCGAGGGCCACGATGGCGAAGAGGAGGCTCAGGCCGTCGAGGCTGAGGCGGAGGGCGACGTCCAGGCTCGGGATCCACGTCCACTCCGCCCTGACCGGTTCACCGGCGAAGACGCTGGGCGCCCCGGTCAGCACCAGACCGAGAGCGACGAGGAACGCGACGGCCATCGCGTAACCGGCGTCGCGTCCGAGCGCCCGCGCGAAAGGGCGGGCGAGAGCAGCAGCCGTGGCCATGACGACGAGGGCCGCGAGCAGCGTCACAGGGCACCGTGTCCTTCCGGTGTCGGGTGGCGTTGTCCGGTCAGCCCGTCACCAGGTGCGGGGTGCCCGAGATCTCCGGAGCGGGTCGCTCCGGCGCGTGAGAGGGGATTGCTAGACCCGTACTTTACGTCAGTCGGCCACAACGTGCGGCGAGCCGCCACAGTTCCTGATCATGACATGCTCTCATCCCCTGCGGCCCGGGCCCCGTGCCGTTAGCGTGAGGCCTGCATCCGACGATCAAGGAGGTGGCTCGTGCCGGAGCTCACGCAGTCCAAGGAGGACCTCACCGCGAAGGTCCTGGGCGTCGTCGTCGCGCTCGTCGCGGCGTGGGCCGCCCAGCAGCTGATCAACCAGTTCTGGACGCGCGCCTTCGGTCACAAGCCGCCCAAGCCCGAGGACGAGGGCGACTCGCGCTTCGGCGAGGTCGCCGCCGCCGCGACCGTCACCGGCGCCGTCGTCGCGCTCTCGCGCGTGCTCGCCACCCGCGGGGCCGCGCGCTTCATCAAGTAGGCGAGCCGGGGCGCTCCTCGCGCCGGCGGATCTCCTCCTCCGCCGCCTCCATGTCGCGCGTCAGCTCGTCGACGACGAGCAGGTCGTGCCGGACCTTGCCCGTCCGGAACCCGGCGCGGGACACCATGTGCGCGGCGACCGGGGACGTGAGCATCTGGAAGAGCGCCACCAGGACGAGCACCCACAGCACCGCCGAGGTCCGCAGCCGCAGGGCCAGCCCGAGCAGCATGAGGATCAGCCCGAGGACCTGCGGCTTCGCCGCGACGTGGGTCCTGGCCAGCAGGTCGGGGAACCGGACGAGGCCGACCGCCGCGGCGAAGGTCAGCGCCGACCCGCCCAGCAGGCACACGGACGCCAGGACGTCCAGCACGGTCTCCCACGCGGCCACGCTCATCGGCCCACCTCCCTGACGGGCCGCGCGCCGCGGGCGACCACCCCGGCCCTCACTGCTTGACCTCCCCGGTCGCGCCGCCGCCGTGGTGCTCGTCGTCGACGCGCCGCAGCTCCTCCTCGGCCCGCTCGGCCCGGGCGGTCTCGAGGGCCGCGATCTCCTCCCGGGTCAGCACGCGGCCCTCGCCCTCCGGCTCCACCGCGGCGAACCGCGCGATCGTCACCGAGCCGACGAAGCCCACGAGGGCGAGCGCCACCAGCACCGGCAGGCTGTCGGTCCGCTGCGCCCAGGCGGCCTCCAGGGCGACGGCGGCCACGAGGGTGCTGGTGAGGATGTCCAGCGCCACGCTGCGGTCGAGCATGCTCGGGCCCCGCTCGGCCCGGACGAGCGCGAGCACGCCCGCAGCGGCGAGCAGGACCACGCAGACGGCCACGACGGGCAGGATCACGCGCCCACCTCCCGCCGTCGGCGCGGACGCCGCTGGAGCCCCGCGGCCGCGAGCTCCTCGTCGGAGGCCAGCGCGCGCAGGATCCGCGCCTCCAGCTCCAGCACGTGCTCCCTCGCTCCCTCCACGCCCCCGGTCATCCCGATGTCCAGGACGTGCACGTACAGCGTGCCGGCCGCCCGGTGGGCCTCGACGATGACCGAGCCCGGCACGAGCGACGTCACCACCGCGGTGAGCGTCAGGTAGAGGTCCGACTGGCTGCGCAGGGGCACGGCGAGCACGGCGCTGCGGGGCCGCCGCCGCGGGTCCAGCGCCTGGACGGCGACCTGGCCGCTCGCCACGAGCAGGTCGACCACGAACCGGGCGACCAGCGTCAGCAGGGGCCCGAGGTGCACCCGGCCGTGGAACTCGATCCGCGGCATCGGCAGCACCGCGACGACGGCGATCGCCCGCCTCATCTACGACACCGGCTCCTACGTCTTCGATTGCCTCTACAATTGCGACTTCGACACCTATCTGCGGATCACGTCCAATCTATGGATGCGCGAGGGCGGCGCC
>JACIXM010000476.1 GCA_014360395.1 Actinotalea sp. | reverse complement strand
GAACCCCGCTCAGGCCAGCCGGTAGCCCATGCCGCGGACCGTCTCCACCCGCTCCGCACCGATCTTCCTGCGCAGGTACCGCACGTACACGTCGACGACGTTGGAGCCCGGGTCGTAGTCGTAGCCCCACACGCGGGACAGCAGCTGCTCGCGGCTGAGGACCTGCCCGGGGTTGCGCAGGAACGCCTCGGCGAGGGCGAACTCCCGGGCGGACAGGTCCACCTCGCGGCCGTCGACGCGCACCCGGCGGGTCCTCAGGTCCAGGGACACCTCGCCGTGGCTGAGCACCGCCGCCTCGCCCGCGGGGCTGTCGGCGCGCAGCCGCAGGCGGACGCGGGCCAGCAGCTCCTCGAAGCGGAACGGCTTGGCCATGTAGTCGTCCGCGCCGCCCTCGAGGCCCGCGACCGTGTCCGTCACCGAGCTGCGCGCCGTGAGGATGATGACCGGCAGCGTGTTGCGCGCCTCCCGCAGCCGGCGCAGCACCGTGAAGCCGTCCTGGTCCGGCAGCCCGAGGTCGAGGACGAGGAGGTCGAAGTCCCCGGTCTGGGCGAGGTCGTAGGCCTCGCGGCCCGTGCCGACGACGAACGGCGCGTAGCCGGCCGCGCGCAGGCCCTTGGCGACGAACGAGGCGATCCGTTCCTCGTCCTCGGCGATGAGGATCTGACTCACTGCTCTCCTCCGCCCGCCCGCACGTCGACGAGCGGGATCTCGATGACGAAACGTGACCCCGAGCCCACCCCGACGGTGCTCGGGTCGAGGTAGGCGCGCCCCCCGTGCGCCTCGGCGATGGCCCGGACGATGGGCAGGCCGAGGCCGGAGCCCTCCTCCCCGCGCCCCTCGCCGGCCCGCGCGAACCGCTCGAAGATGCGCTCGGCGTCCTCGGCCGCGACGCCCCGGCCCTCGTCGGTGACGGTCAGCAGGACGTGGGTGCCGCGCACCCGGCTGGCCAGGCTCACCGTCGACCCGGGCGGGGAGTACCGCACGGCGTTCGCGGCCAGCTGGAGCCAGGCCTGGGTCACGCGCCGGTCGTCCAGCAGCGTCTCGGCCTCCGCCCGCGCCTCGACCCGCCAGACGCGGTCCCCGAGGGTGCGGGCGCGGTCCAGGACGTCGTCGGTCAGGCGCCCGACGTCGACCGGCTCCGACCGGACGAAGTCGGGACGGTCCACCGTGGCGAGCGTGACGAGGTCGTCGACGAGCAGCCGCATCCGGTCCAGCTCCTCCAGCGAGATCTTCTGGGCGGCGCGGACGTCGTCGGGGTCCGTCGGGTCCATGAGCTCCAGGTGGCCCCGCACGATGGTGATCGGCGTGCGCAGCTCGTGGCCGGCGTCGTCGAGGAGGCGGCGCTGGGACCCGAACGCGGCCTCGAGCCGGTCGAGCATGGAGTTCACGGTGGCGCCGAGCTCGGAGATGTCGTCGTCGCCGCGCACGGGGATGCGGCGGGAGAGGTCCGTCTCGGTGATCCGGCGGGCCGTGTCGCCGAGGGACCGCAGGGGCGAGAGCAGGCGCCCCGCGACGACCCAGCCGACGACGCCGAGCACCACGAGCGCGACCAGCGCGACCATCGCGTACGTGGCGTAGGTGCGCACGAGCTCGGCGTGCTCGGCCTGCCGGTCGAACCCGAGGACGAGCAGGCCGCGCGCCGGGTCGCCGGGCACGCTGACTCCGATGGCGACGTACCGGTAGGTCCGGTCGGCCGCGGCCACCGTGCGGATCCGCACGCGGTCGTCGTCCTGCGCGGCGACGGCGCCCGCGACGACCTCCGGCACCTCGTGCAGCGCGACCCGCGGGTTCCGCGGGACGAGCTCGACCTCGCCGTCGATGACGCCGAACAGCCCCTCGTTCTCGGCGGGGACCGTCCGCTGGATGCCGAGCTGGAGCAGCGTGCGGACGTCGGCGAACGGCTGCCCGGTGGCCGGGTCCACGCCCTCCAGGGCGAGCGTGCGGAACTCCTCGTAGTTCTGGGTCAGTGCGGCGTCGA
>JACIXM010000475.1 GCA_014360395.1 Actinotalea sp. | reverse complement strand
TTGTTCTGGTCCATGAACTGCGACAGCTGCGAGGTGCCGAAGAACTCCTTGATCGACGCCACCACGGGGCGGATGTTGATCAGGGTCTGCGGGGTGATCGCCTCGACGTCCTGCGTCGTCATGCGCTCGCGCACGACGCGCTCCATCCGGGACAGGCCGGTGCGGACCTGGTTCTGGATGAGCTCGCCGACCGCGCGGATGCGGCGGTTGCCGAAGTGGTCGATGTCGTCGGTCTCGACGCGCACGTCCACGGCCTCGCCGTTGCGCTCACCGGGGATCGTGGCGACCTCGGCGTGCAGCGCGGCCATGTACTTGATCGTGGCGACGACGTCCTTCACGGACAGGACCGAGTCGCTCAGCGGAACGTCGATGCCGAGCTTCTTGTTCACCTTGTAGCGGCCGACCTTCGCCAGGTCGTAGCGCTTGGGGTTGAAGTAGAAGTTCTCCAGCAGCGCGCGGCCGGCCTCGACGGTCGGCGGCTCGCCCGGACGGATCTTGCGGTAGATGTCCAGGAGCGCCTCCTCCTCGGTGGAGACGTGGTCCTTCTCGAGGGTCTCCAGGACCGCCGGGAACTGCGCGAACTCCTCGCGGATCTCCGCCTCGGTCATGCCGAGCGCCTTGAGGAAGACCGTCACCGACTGCTTGCGCTTGCGGTCCACGCGCACGCCCACGGCGTCGCGCTTGTCGATCTCGAACTCCAGCCACGCCCCACGCGAGGGGATGATCTTCGACGTGAAGACGTCCTTGTCCGACGTCTTGTCCGCGGCGCGCTCGAAGTAGACGCCCGGGGAGCGGACCAGCTGGGAGACGACGACGCGCTCCGTGCCGTTGATGATGAAGGTGCCGCGCTCGGTCATGAGCGGGAACTCGCCCATGAAGACCGTCTGGCTCTTGATCTCACCGGTCGTGTAGTTGACGAACTCGGCGGTGACGAAGAGCGGCGCGGCGTAGGTGAAGTCCTTCTCCTTGCACTCCTCCGCGGTGTACTTCGGGGGCTCGAAGCGGTGGTCGCGGAACGAGAGCGACATGCTGCCGCCGAAGTCCTCGATCGGGGAGATCTCCTCGAAGATCTCCTCCAGACCGGAGGTCTCGGGCACGTCCTGCCGGCCGGCCTCGAGGGCGGCGGTGACGCGCTGCTTCCACGCCTCGTTGCCCAGCAGCCAGTCGAAGTTCTCGGTCTGCAGGCCCAGGAGGTCGGGCACCTCGAGAGGCTCGTGGATGGTGGCGAAGGAGATGCGGCGAGATGCGGTGCGGTTCGCGATAGCGTCGGCGGACGGAGCAGAAGGGGTGCGCGAGGCAGCCAAGAGGGGTCCTTCCCTGCGGATCGTGTGCACACGCGCGGGACCGTGTCCTACCCTCGTCCAACCAGCCCGCGACAGCGGATCGGCCACCGGGCACAGCTCGGGACCGAGGAGCGGGTTGAGGGGAGGCAGGCACAAGCCAGCGCAAAGCGCTAGCGTAGCCGGACAGGACAGCATTGTCCAACTCCCGCGTCAAGCCCCCACGCCCGATCGTGACCGGACCGCCGCACACGACGAGGCCCGCACCCCGGGACGGGATGCGGGCCTCGTGCGATCGGGGCGGCGCGCGTCGCGGACGACGACGCCCCGGCGTCAGGGACGCAGGGTCACTTGAGGGTGACGGTGGCGCCGGCGCCCTCGAGGGCAGCCTTGGCCTTCTCCGCGGCCTCCTTGTTCACACCCTCGAGAACCGGCTTCGGGGCGCCGTCGACGAGGTCCTTGGCCTCCTTCAGGCCGAGGCTCGTGAGGGCGCGCACCTCCTTGATGACCTGGATCTTCTTGTCACCGGCGGCCTCGAGGACGACGTCGAACTCGTCCTTCTCCTCCTCGGCGGCGGCCTCACCCGCGCCACCGCCGGCGGCGGGGGCAGCGGCGACGGCGACCGGCGCGGCGGCGGTGACCTCGAAGGTCTCCTCGAAGGCCTTCACGAACTCGGAGAGCTCGATGAGCGTGAGCTCCTTGAACGCGTCGAGCAGCTCCTCGGTGCTGAGCTTCGCCATGGTGGCGGTTCCTTCCTGGTTGCCCTGCTCTGCGGAGCAGGTGGGGTGTGGTGTGTCGAGGGACGGGTGGTGACCCGGGCCGGGGGCCCGGAGGGTCAGGCCGCCTGCTCCTCGTTCGCCCGCTTCTCACGCAGGGCATCGATGACGCGCGCGGCCTGGGCCGTGGGCGCCGTGAACATGTAGGCCGCCTGGTAGAGCTTGGCCTTCATCGCGCCGGCCATCTTGGCCAGCAGCACCTCGCGGGACTCGAGGTCCGCGAGCTTGGTGATGTCCTCGGCCGCGAGGGCGCGTCCGTCGAGGACACCACCCTTGATCACGAGCTGAGGGTTCGCCTTGGCGAAGTCACGCAGACCCTTGGCCGCCTCGACCGGGTCACCGGTCACGAAGGCGACGGCCGAGGGGCCGGCGAGCTGGGCGTCGAGACCCTCGACGCCCGCCTGCTTGGCCGCGATGGCGGACAGCGTGTTCTTCACCACGGCGTAGGTTGCGTTGCCGCTGAGCGCGCGACGCAGCTGCTTGAGCTGCGCGACGGTGAGCCCGCGGTACTCGGTCAGCACGACGGCGTTGGACTCACGGAACTGCTCGGTGAGCTCAGCGACCGCGGCTGCCTTGTCCGGCCTCGCCATGGCAATCCTTCCGGTGGTGGTCCCGCAGTCGTCGTCGGACGTCACCCCGGAAACGAGAAGAGCCCCGCGCAGGCGCGGGGCTCACAGCCGTGCGGACGCGGTGCGCTGCACGGTCGAAGTCACATCACCTGCGCCGGCCCCCGCTCGTGAGCGGAGCTTCGGTCGACCACCCGCATGCGGGCAGCCGACGACCTGCGGTCTTGGGCACGTCGAGGGTACGCGAGTCCGCGCCGGGGACCAAATCGCCGGCACGGCCGCGTCCCGGGACGCCGCAGGGCCCGGCAGCACGCGGCTGCCGGGCCCTGCGGGACCGCGTCGGAGGGGCGTCAGGCGACGTCCGACTCCTCCTCGGTGAGGTTGCGCGTCTTGTTCTGGTCGAGCGGGATGCTCGGGCCCATCGTCGTCGTCACGAAGGCCTTGGTGATGTACCGGCCCTTCGAGGTCGACGGCTTCAGACGCAGCACCTCGTCGAGCGCCGCGGCGTAGTTCTCCACCAGCTGGACGTCGTCGAAGGACGCCTTGCCGATGATGAAGTGCAGGTTCGCGTGCTTGTCGACACGGAACTCGATCTTGCCGCCCTTGATGTCGGAGACGGCCTTGGCGACGTCCATGGTCACCGTGCCCGTCTTGGGGTTCGGCATCAGGCCGCGCGGGCCGAGAACCTTGCCCAGGCGGCCGACCTTGCCCATGAGGTCCGGCGTCGCCACGGCGGCGTCGAAGTCGGTGTAACCGCCGGCGACCTTCTCGATGAGCTCGTCGCCGCCGACCTCGTCGGCGCCCGCGGCGCGGGCCTGCTCGGCACGCTCACCGGTCGCGAAGACCAGCACGCGCGCCGTCTTGCCGGTGCCGTGGGGGAGGTTGACCGTGCCGCGGACCATCTGGTCCGCCTTGCGCGGGTCGACGCCGAGGCGGAACGCCACCTCGACCGTCGCGTCGTACTTGGTGGTCGACGTCGCCTTCGCCAGGCGGATCGCCTCCAGCGGCGCGTAGAGCCGCTCGCGGTCGATCTTCTCGGTGGCGTTGCGGTACGCCTTGCTGCGCTGTGCCATCTGCTTCTCCTCTGCAGTCGTGGTCACCGGGCCAGCGCCTGGCCCTGCCACTGGGTGTCCGGTGAGGCGGGTCGCCTCAGCCCTGGACGGTCCTGATGGTCCAGGACATCGGTGCTCACCGTCGGCGGGACCTCGCTGCGCTCGGCCCCACCTCCGGCTGCGCGCCTCAGCCCTGGACGGTGATACCCATCGAACGGGCCGTGCCCGCGATGATCTTCATCG
>JACIXM010000474.1 GCA_014360395.1 Actinotalea sp. | reverse complement strand
CGTCCGTGGGTCGGGTCAGCCGGTCCGGGACGCGATCCAGGCGAGGAGGTAGGACCGCGAGCTCCCGTCGTCGATCGGGCCACGCCATGACCCCCGCGTCGGCCGAGGGGGCGTCCGTCGGCGGACCGTCAGCGGGCGTGCGGGGCGACCTCGGCGGCGACGAGCTCGAGGTGGTCCAGGTCCTGCAGGTCGAGGACCTGGAGGTAGAGGCGCTGGACCCCCATCTCGCGCAGGGCGCCGACCCGGTCGACCGCCTCGGCGACCGTGCCGGCGACGCCGTGCTCGCGCAGCTCCGCGGGCTCCCGGCCGATTGCCGCCGCCCGCCGTCCGAGCTCCGCCTCGTCGGCACCGACGGCCAGCACGAGGGCGACCGAGTAGACGAGGTCGTCGGCGGGCCGGCCCGCCTCCTCGCAGGCGGCCCGCACCCGGCCGAAGTTCCGCGGGATCTCGGCGATCTCGGGGAAGGAGGTGTTGTACTCGGCGCCGAACCGGGCGGCCAGGGCCGGCGTCCGGCGCGGGCCGTTCCCGCCGACGATGACCGGCACCCCCGCGGCGCCGCCCCGCCCGGCGCGCTGCACCGGCTTGGGCAGCGCCGGGGAGTCCGTGAGCGTGTAGTGCGTGCCCTGGTGGTCGAACCGATCGCCGACCGGCGTGGACCACAGCCCCGTCACGACCTCGAGCTGCTCGGTGAGGATCCCGAACCGCTTCTGCGGGAACGGGATCCCGTACGCCTCGTGCTCGGCCGCGAACCATCCCGCCCCGAGGCCCAGCTCGACCCGCCCGCCGGACATCTGGTCCACCTGGGCCACCTGGATCGCCAGGACGCCCGGGTGACGGAACGTCGCCGAGGACACGAGCGTGCCGAGCCGGATCCGCTCCGTCTCGCGCGCCAGTCCCGCGAGCGTGGTCCACGCGTCGGTGGGCCCGGGCAGGCCGTCGCCGTCACCCATGCGCAGGTAGTGGTCGGACCGGAAGAACGCGTCGAACCCGAGCCGCTCGGTGGCCTGGGCCACGCGCAGCAGGTCCTCGTAGCTCGCGCCCTGCTGCGGCTCGGTGAAGATCCTCAGGTCCATGTCTGCTCCCGCCTCCTCGGTCCTGCCTCGACGAACGCCAGCGCTCAGCGCTGGCAGCCGGGGCACCAGTACAGCTTGCGGCCGGCCATCTCCGCGAGCGCGATCGGCGTACCGCAGCGCAGGCACGGCTCCCCCGCGCGGCCGTAGACGGCGTGACGCAGCGCGGGCGTCCGGGTCGCCCGCCCCCGCTCGTCCGCCGACAGGTCCGCGCGTGTCACCATCACCCCGGTCCGCACGCCGTCCTCGAGCAGCGCGACCCAGTCCTGCCACAGCGCGCGGGCCGTCTCCGCGGGAACCCGCACCCCGGGGGTGAAGGGGTCCAGCTCCGCGCGGAACAGCATCTCCGCGCGGTAGATGTTGCCGATCCCGCTGACGACGGACTGGTCCATGAGGAGCTGCCCGACGGCGACCCGCCGGGACGTCAGCCGTCGGACGAGCTCCGCCTCGCCGTCGGCGCCGGCGGTACGCGGGTCCGGGCCCGCCGCGGTGACGACGGTGCGGACCTCCTCGGGGGTGACGACGGTGCAGGCCGTCGGTCCGCGCAGGTCGGCCACGGTCGCCTCCGTCGCGAGGCGCACCCGCACCTGGCCGACGGGCTCGGGCGGCCAGGGGGCGTCGTCGTCGGCCGGCCCGTCCGGGACGTCCCGCTCGCCCTCGCCCATGCGCCGCGCCCGGCGCACGCGCGGGGCGCCGAGCGAGGCGGCGGCGACGGCGGCGTCCGCGATCGGCGAGACGGTGCCGTGGAAGTCCCACGCGCCGTAGAGACCGAGGTGGACCCGCAGCCACCGTGCGGCGGCAACCCCGAGCACCTCGTCGGTGCCGTCGCCGAAGGCGAGGAACAGGTGCTTGCCCTGGGCGCGGGAGGCGACCATCGGCAGCCCGTCGAGCAGCGCGGCGCCGTCGGCGAACCGGCCCTGCGGGGAGGACACGGTGACGTGGCGCCCCACCATGTCGGCGTCGAACTGGAGCGCGATGCGGTGGACGGTATGACCCTCGGGCACCCGGCGAGGGTACGTCGCCGCCGCGCCCCAGGTCCGGGCGCTTCTCATGCGGGCCTCATCCGATCGTCGCAGACTGGCCCCGTGCCCCACGACGAGACGACACCCACCGCCGACCGTCCGGACACCACCGCGCCGCTGCCGCCGGCGTCCGCCGGAGCGGACCGTCCGGCCGCCCGGACCGAGCCGCCGGCCCCGCCGCGGGACGCGGACGACGCCCCCGGTGCCGCCCGCGGGCCGTCCGGCACCGAACCCCTGCCGGAGCCGCGCACCGGCAGCACGGCCGCGCCCGCGGACGGCGACCAGCACACGGTGCCGCTGCGCGTGTCCGCCCGGGCGCCGCGGCCCGCGCGCGTCACCTCCCGTGCCGGGCACGTGGTGCCCGTGACCGACGCGACGCCCGTGCCCGAGGCGGGCCCGGAGGACGACGTCGACGCGACCCTGCGGCCCGGTGTCGTCCCGCCCCAGGGCC
>JACIXM010000473.1 GCA_014360395.1 Actinotalea sp. | reverse complement strand
TGCTGCCGCGAGACCGCGCATGGCGCGCCTCCTTCGAGCCCGCCGCATCTCTCCTGCTCCCACGGTCCTCACCGAGGACTCGTCGACAAGGGCCTCAGGTCCCACCCCGTCCCTCGTGTCCGGTGATCACGTCGCGGGCCCCGGTCGGCTGCGGTCTGCCCCGGGCAGCTGATCGTGGTGGGCGCAGCGACGCGCGACGGGTCGTAGGCTCGGGCGCGTGGCGACGTTCTCCTCCGTGACCCGGAACCACCTCCTCCAGGCGATCGCCGAGCACGACAGCCGCGGTGCCGAGGACTTCCTCGCGCTCTACGACTTCCAGCCCCTGCCGGGGTACGCGATCGTGCACGAAGGCTCCCGGTACGACCTGCGCGGCGTCGTCGGCGTGGCCCACCGCATCGCGACCGGGCGCCTGGCGACAGCCGAGGAGTTCGCCAGCAGCATGGACGCGGTCGTGACGATCCTGCGGCGCCGCGGCTTCGAGGTCGTCGAGCCCTCTGCAGCGGCCCGCGCGGCGAGCCGGTCCCCCCGTGCCGCCCGCACGCCGCGGACGACGACGCCCCGCGCGACCCGGCAGGAGGCGCCCGCCGCGATCTGCCCGACCTGCTCGATGGCACTGCCCGCGACCGGCGTCTGCGACGACTGCGGCTGACGCGCACCGCACCGGCCAGGAAGGCGACCCGGAAGGCGGCCCGCGGCCCGGCGTGTCACGGTGCGGCGTGGACAGACGAGAGATCCGGGTCGCCCTCGGGGGCTCGGCGGTCGTGGGCGTCGCCTTCGGGATGGCCCGCTACGCCTACGGCCTCACGCTGCCCGACGTGCGGGCGGAGTTCGACCTGTCCGAGCTGCTCGTGGCCCTCGTCGCCAGCGGCACCTTCGCCGGCTATCTCGTCGGGCTGGTGGCGGTGCCGCGCCTGTCCGCACGACGCGGGCCGCGCGCGCCCACCACCGTCGGCGGTGTCTGCGGAGCAGTCGGCGCGACCGCCGTCGCCCTCGCGCCCACCCCCTGGGTCCTCGCCCTCGGCGCGGTCATCAGCGGCAGCGCCGCCGGCTGGGTCTGGGCGCCCTACTCCGACATCGTGACGCGCATCGCGCCGCGCCCCGATCGGCCCGTGCTCCTCGCCGCCATCACGACGGGGACCAGCGTGGGCCTGGCCGGGCTGGGGGCGCTCGGGCTGCTCGGGCTCCTCACCTCCTGGCGCGTGACCTGGGCGGGCATCGCCGCGGCCGCAGCGGCGGTGACGATCGCCAACCTCCGCGCCGTGCCACGGCTCGATGCCGACCGCACCAGGGACGAGGAACCGCGCTCGCTCTGGCGCAGGGCGCTGATCGGGCCGCTCACCTACGCCGTGCTCTACTTCGCGGCCATCACCGCCTACTTCACCTACGCCACCGACGCGGCTCGCAGCGGTGGGCTGGGCGCCTGGAGCGCGCCGCTCCTCTTCGCGGTGATCGGCCTCGGCGGGCTCGCCGGGCTGGGGACGGGCGCCATGGCGCGCACCGTCGGCACGGCGACCGTCGCGATCGCCAGCGTCCACCTCGTCGGGGTCGCGCTGGTCCTGCTCGGTCTCGGACGCGGCTCGCTGCTCCTGACGCTCGTCTCCGCACTGCTGCTCGGGACGGGCTTCATGGTCGGGTCGTCGCTGCTGGCCATCTGGACCGGCGCGGCCGTGCCCGACCGTCCCGGGGACGCCTTCACATCAGCCCTCGTGGTGGGCGCCCTGGTCTCGATCGCGACGCCGGCGGCGATGGGTGCCGCCATCCCGTCCGTCGGGCTCCCGACGGTGCTCGTCACGGCCGCGCTGGTGACCGCGGTCGGTGTCACGTCGCTGGCTGCTCCACCGCTGCGCCGCCAGGTGGCGCCGGGACAAGAGGCACGACGCTGAGCTGAGCACCGACGGGCGGCGGGACGCCGCTCAGCGCGGCGGCGGGGCGATCTCCACGTGGCCGTCCGGGAGCGCCGTCGTCGGCGTGCCGTGGACGACGACGCACGCGCGCTCCCACGGCCGCTGCCGGGCGAAGAACACCGTCTCCGCGCGCATCCACTCGTGCCAGAACGCGGTCGCGGGCGCGAGGTCCCCGTTGACGCCCTGCTCGACGTCCCGGGCGATCCCGCGCTCCTGCGCCAGCGCGGCGTCGGCCTGGACCCAGACGGTCGCGTCGACAAGCCCCGGGTGCTCGGCGGGGCTCGCGCCGTTGCCCTCGACGACGACGAGGTCCAGGTCAGTCGGCACCTCGATGCCGCCGTCGCGCCCGCGCGCGACCCACTGCGGCGGACGGAAGGACACGGCGCGCCCCTCGCGCAGGGGCCGCAGGACGTCGTCGGCGAGGAGTCGACCCCAGCCGAAGAGCGGCTCGTGCCAGGCCAGGTCGTCGGTGCTCACGACCACCGAGCGCGGGACGGCACGGTGCAGGCGCGCCGCGAGCGTGGACTTGCCCGACGCGCTGCGGCCGTCGACCGCGACGACGCGGGGGCGGCCCACGGGGTCCCCCGCGGCGACGAGCACGAGGCCGACCAGCTCCGCCAGCGGCACGGTGCGCCAGGGGCCGGCCCGCGGTTCCCCGGGGTGAAGCGGCACGGCCCCACCCTGCCACGCGACGCGGCCGGAGGCGCTCAGCGCGTGATGCGGTCCAGGGCGTGCCGGAGCTGCGCGAGCGGCATCGGGTCGGTGGACAGCGCCTGGTGCAGGACCAGGCCCTCGACCAGCGCGTCGAGCTCGCGGGCCGTCACCGGGTCGAAGTGCCGTTCCAGCGTGCGCCGGCTGCGCCGCATCCACGCCTCGGTGACCGCCCGCAGCGCCGGGCGGCGGGTGGCCGCGACGTACAGCTCGACGGCGAGCAGGAGGCCCTCGGCCCGGACGAGGTCCTCGGCGAGGTGCCGGGCGAGTGCGTCGAGCGCCTCCTCGGGGCCGCTCGCGGCGCTCATCTGCTGCTCCAGCGCGCTCGCGACCCGGTCGGCGTGGACGGTGAACGCCGCCGCGAGGAGGTCGTCGAGCGAGGCGAAGTGGTACGTCGTCGAGCCCAGCGGGACGTCCGCCGCGCGGGCGATCGCCCGATGGCTCGCGCCCGCGACCCCGCGCTCGGCGACGACCTCCAGGGCGGCGGCCACCAGGCGGTCGCGCCGGTCCGGGTCGTACCGGCGCGGGCGGCGCCGGGGTGGCGGCGTGTCGTCGGGGGCGGGGCCCA
>JACIXM010000472.1 GCA_014360395.1 Actinotalea sp. | reverse complement strand
GCTCGAAGGAGGCGCGCCATGCGCGGTCTCGCGGCAGCAGTCCTGGGCGGCGTCCTGCTGACGGGATGCGGCGGTGGGTCCGGCCCGCCAGCGGAGCCCAGCGGGCCCCCCCGACACCTCGCCGATCGAGACCGCGACGCCCGCGCCGCGGACGACGACGGATGCCGGGGCGACCACGGACCCGGACACGATCCAGCTGCTCTACATCTCCGACTCCTCGGGCTGGAAGGTCGGCGAGGCGTACCGGGAGCTGGCGGAGCGGGAGCTCGGAGTTCCCGTGGAGCTGGTGGACTGGCGTTTCGGGGGCTTCACCATGACGGCCGCCCGCGACCTGGTCCGCTCCGGGCGGATGGCCGTCGCCGACGCCGAGATCGTCGTCGTGTGGGCCAACCCCCTGGGCTCGGGTGTGAAGGAGGGTGTCGACCGGTGCGTCGGTGGGCCGTACGAGGACCCGGGCGTCTACACGGTGGCCGACTGGGAGCCGTTCGCCGACGTCGCCGCCGAGCTGCTGGACGACGTGTGGGAGGCCCGCGCCGGCCGGCCCACGGTCGTCCGGGTGACCGATCTCTACACCCCGGTCCTGACCGACTGGGAGAGGCACGGGATCCGCGAGGCCTGCCTGACCGCCTTCGAGACGATGTCGGACGCGCTGCGCGAGGTCGCGGAGTCCCACGGCGCGACCTTCGTCTCGGCGCTGGACGTGTACAACGGACCCGACCACCAGCGCGACCCGGTGGCGGAGGGACTGATCGACGTCGACGGCACCCATCCCAGCGAGGCGGGCGCGCAGGCGATGGCCGAGGCACTCGCGGCCGCCGGGTTCGAGCCCTCTGTTGGGCCCTAGAGGACCCGGGCGCTGGGTGGGGTGGCTACCTGCTCAGGGGTCGTTCAGCACCGGGATGGTCGCGGCGTGTGCGTGCTCTCCTGGTTCCGCAGGGGTGACGTCCGCTGACGGCTGGGGCGGGGTTGTCGGACCGACGACTCACCCGGCCCTCGGTCCCTGTCGGACACGGTCCTGCGCGGGTAGAAACGGTGACGTGGTGACCACCGGGAGGCCGTCGTGAACGCCGTCGTCGTCGAGGGGCTGCGCAAGCACTACGGGGACGTCCGCGCCGTCGACGGCCTCGACCTGACCGTCGCGATCGGCGACGTCGTCGCCCTGCTGGGGCCGAACGGCGCCGGCAAGACGACGACCGTGGAGATCCTCGAGGGCTACCGCACCCCCGACGCCGGCCGCGTGGAGGTGCTCGGGGTGGACCCGCGCACGGGCGGCCGGGCGTTCCGGGAGCGCATCGGGATCGTGCTGCAGGAGGCCGGGTTCGAGGAGATGTTCAGCCCGCGGGAGCTGTTGCGCCTGCACGCCGGCTGGTACCCGTCCCCGCGACCGGTGCAGGAGGTGCTGGCGCTGGTCGGGCTGGAGGAGAAGGCGGACGCCAAGGTCCGCAGCCTCTCCGGCGGGCAGCGGCGCCGTCTGGACCTCGCCCTCGGCATCGTGGGGGGACCGGAGATGCTGTTCCTCGACGAGCCGACGACCGGCTTCGATCCCTCCGCGCGGCGCCGCGCGTGGGACGTCGTCGACGGCCTCCGCTCGCTCGGGGCGACGATCGTCCTGACCACCCACTACCTCGGCGAGGCCGAGCACCTCGCGGACCGGCTCGTCGTCGTCGACCACGGCCGGGTGGTCGCGCAGGGGACGGCGGAGGAGCTGGCCGCGACGGCCGGGCTGGCGACGGTGGTGTCCTTCCGGCTCCCCGCCGGGACGGCCGTGGCCGACCTGCCGCGGGTGGGGGAGGACGTGCGGGTCGCGGGCTCCGTGGTGGACGTGCGGACGCGGTCCGCGACCGCCGACGTCGCGGCGCTCGCGGGCTGGGCGGTCCAGCGGGGCCTCGAGCTCGACGGGCTCTCGCTGACCCGTCCGAGCCTGGAGGACGTCTACCTCGACCTGGTCGGCGAGGCCGGGACGCCGGCCGAGGTGGCGGGCGCGGCGCACGGCGGGGACGCACCGTGAACGACGCCGCCCTGCTCGGGCGGCAGGTCCGTCACGAGCTCGTCTTCCTCGTCCGGACGCCGATCATGATGATCCTGTCGGTCGGCTTCCCGCTGGCGTTCTTCGCGCTCGTGTCCGCGTTCGTGGGCAACGCGACGCTCGACGCGCGGGCGGGGATCCGCGTCGCGCAGTTCCTCGCGCCGGCCTTCGCCTCCTTCGGCCTGGTGATGGCCGCCTTCTCCTTCCTGGCCGTCGGCCTCGCCGAGGCCAGGACGCTCGGGGTGCTGCGCCGCCAGGCCGGGACGCCGCTGCCGCGCTGGGCCCTGCTCGGCGGGCGGATCGGGGCCGCGGTGCTGCTCGGCCTGGGGTCGACGGTCCTCGTGATCGGGGCGGGCACCGCGTTCTACGGCGTCCAGGTGATCGGACGGACCGTGCCCGCGGTCCTCGTCACCCTGCTTGTGGCGGGGATGTCCTTCGCCGCGCTCGGGCTGGCCGCCGGGGCGTGGCTGCCGCCGCAGACGGCGAGCGCGGTGACCAGCGGTCTGGTCATCGTGCTCGCGTTCGTGTCCGACCTGTTCACGTTCGGCGGCACGATGCCCGCGTGGATGACCACGCTGGGCTGGGTGTTCCCGCTGAAGCACCTGGTCAACGCCCTGGGTGACGCCTTCAACCCGTACCTGGACGGCGGTGGCTGGGGCTGGGACCACCTGGCCGTCATCGCGCTGTGGGGACTGGTGGGTGCCGCCCTCGCCGTGTGGGGGCTGCGCCGGGCCGAGGACCGGTCCGC
>JACIXM010000471.1 GCA_014360395.1 Actinotalea sp. | reverse complement strand
GCTGGAACCACTCCCGCCGCTCGCAGGACTGGCAGGAGACGAACACCACGTCCGTCCCGTCCGTCAGCACCATCGGCAGGCGCGTCAGTGCCTCGCCACGGCACCCGGAGCACGCGTCCGGACCGCCCGGCATCCCCGCGGCGCCGGCACCCGGCACCCGCCCCCCTGGCGCCCCCACGGTCAGCCTCCCTCGCCCCGGAGCACCCGCAGGTGCCCCCGTCGCGCGGCCTCCGGCTGCGACGGCTCGGGCAGCGGCACCGGTGCGGGGGGCCGCCCTGCTTCCCGCACGGCGTCGGCGAGCGCGACGAGGTCGTCCGGGCTGGGCCCGACGGGTACGAACTCGGGGGTGAGCCGGACGACCTCCCACCCGCGCGGGGCGGTCAGCCGCCCGGCGTGCTCGCTGCACAGGTCGTACGAGTGCGGCTCCGCGAGCGTGGCCAGCGGACCGAGGACCGCCGTCGAGTCGGAGTAGACGTACGTCAACGTCGCCACTGCGGGGCGCCCGCAGGCGCTCCGGGAGCACTGCCGTCCGGACCTCACCGGTCGAGCGTACTCGCGCCGTCCAGCCCTGCTCCGGCACCACGCCGCCCCGCGGCCGACGCACGACGCTGCCGCTGCTGCGACGCGCGCGGCACCCCGCGGCCGCCGTCGGGACCTCCTACAGTGGAGGTGTGAGCCGCCTGCCCTTGCGCCGTCAGCGCGCGGCGACGTCCGTCGTGGCGCCCCGCCGGCGGGACCGCCGGGGCCGGGGGCCGCGCGGCCTCCTGCTGCCGCCGGACCTGCCCGGGTACCGCACGCGTGCCGAGCGCTTCGACGACGTGGTCCTGGACGCCGTGGAGCGCCTCGAGCGGCGGTGGGGCAGCCGCCTGGACGGCACCGAGTTCGCGGTCGAGGACGTGCCGCCGTCGCCGCCGGCGCCGTGGGAGCACGGCGGGGTGCCGCTCGGTCGGTACTTCCCGGCGGACGTCGGCGCCCCGGCCCGTGTGGTCGTGTACCGACGGCCCGTGGAGACGCGCGCGGAGGGCGAGGCGGACCTGGCCGACCTCGTCCGCGACGTCCTGGTCGAGCAGGTCGCCGCAGCGCTGTCGCTGCCGCCGGAGGACGTCGACCCGCGCTACCGGGACTGATCCCGGCCGACGGCCCGGCCCACGGCGACGGCCGCCCCGCCGACGGCGCGAGCTGGCCCGCAGAGGTCAGCCCAGGTCCACGCGCAGCGCGTCGCGCGCGATCACGTCCGGGGTGGCGGCGAGGACGCTGACGAGGTCCCCCTCCGCGGTCGGTGCCGTCAGGGTGGCGCCCAGGGCGACGTGCCCGCTCCCGGCCGCCGCACGCACGGCGGCGACCTCCGTCCCCTCCGGCAGGCCCGCCCGCTCGACGAGGCCGCCGAGCGTCAGCCGCACGGTGGTCCCGCGCTGCGGGGTGAGCTCCACGGTGCCCAGGGCGTCCCCCGAGGGGTCCACCAGCTCCAGGACGACCGGGCCCGTGCCCGGGTCGTCCTGGCCCGGTGGCGGGTCGGGAACGGCGACGACGACGGCACGCGTCAGCCGCTCCAGGTCGCCCTCTCCCGGGAGCGTCCCGGGCAGGACGACGGTCGCAGCACCGGTCGCCGCCGTGGCCGCGACCCACGCCCGGTCCAGGGGCGCCGTCGTGCTCGGGCTGTCCGCGCCCACCCCGGCGCCGCTGGTGACCATCGCGCCGGCCACCACGGGGACCGGGGCGTCCACGACGACGGTCCACGTCCCGGCGGGCAGACCGGCCAGCGGGACGTCGAGGACGGCACCGGCGTCGAGGTCGACCGACGCCAGCCCCGGCAGCTCGACCGGGCCCTCGGGCCCGAGCAGCGAGACCGTCGCGGTCGTGTCCTCCTCCGGTGCCAGGAGCCGCAGCTGCGCCGCGTCCGCGCTGCCGGCCTCCGTCGCGGGCACGACGACGCCCGGCAGCACCTGGCGGGTCGCCGGTCCGGTGCCGGGGACCACCTGGTCCACGCCGGCCGGCACGACCCCACGCAGCGCACTGTCCTGCAGGTGAGCGGCCACCAGCCCGCCGGATGCCGAGACGCGCACCACCACCCGGCGCTCCTCCGCGGCGACGCCCTCCAGCAGCACGACCCGCTCCTGCCGCGGCGGCACGAGGAACTGCGGTGCACCCGCGAGCTCGACCGGGCCCGCGGGGCCCCACAGGTCCAGCCCGACCGTCACGGCCGTCGAGCCGGGGTTCTGCAGGACGAGGCGGGCGCTCGAGCCGAGCGTCGTGCTGCCCCCGGCCAGCCACAGGTCCGCACCGGGGCGGGAGCAGGTCGCCGCGGCCAGGCCCCGCAGGTCGCCGGTGGGGGTGAGCGCGGCGACGACCGCGGCGGCCTGCGGTGCGGCGTCGTCGGCCGGGGGCGCCACGACCACGGTCCCCGCGGCGACGTCCTCGACCCGGACGGCCGTCGCGCCGCCCGCGTCGTCGCCGGTGCCCGCCGACGCGTCCAGCGTGCGCAGCGCGATCCCGCCGGTGCCCGAGGCCACCGCGAGCAGGTCGGTCGTCGAGTCCTCCGGCGACGGGTCGAACTGCGGGTCGTAGGTGACGTCGCCACCTGGATCCGGCTCGGTCGGCAGGCGCAGCGGTCCCGGGCAGACGACGGTCGCGGCGGCCGGCGGGACGTCGAGGGCGACCGGGACCGCGGGCACGACCGCCGGCCTCGGGAGGATCGCGTCGGCCGTGACGGCGGCGACCACCAGGCCGAGCACCGCCGTGGCGGTGGCGACCCGGACGAGGACGCTCCGCACGGCTGCGGCGCGCCGGAGCCGCTCGGCCCCGGGCGGCGCCAGGGGGCCCGCGGGCACGGTGCCGTCGGGCTCCGGCGCACCGTCGTCGGGCTCGGCAGGCTCCGGCGTCGCGGCGGCCGAGTCCGGCGTCGCGTCGGCGGGCACGGCAGGCTCGGCGACCTCCGGCGTCGCGTCGGCAGGCTCCGGCGTCACGGCGGGGTCGCGCGTCACCTCGGGCTCCTCGGTCATCGCGCCCCTCCCCGGCGTCGTCGGACGGGGACGGCGAGCAGCAGCGCGACGACGAGCACGACACCCTGGACGACGGCCCACAGGCCGCGCGAGGGCGCGACGTGCTCCACCGTGAGCAGCCCGTCGTCGCGGCCCACCTCGAACGCCTGCTGCCACCCGCTCTGCACGGCGCGCAGGGGGCGGCCGTCGAGCTCGGCCCGCCAGCCCGGGTCCGCGCGCTCGGCGAGCACGAGCAGGCGGTCGCGACCCGACGCCTCGACCGCCGTGCGGACCGCGCCGTCGCGGGCCGGGACGACGGCGGGCGTGCCGGCCGCGTCGTCGGCGAGCCGCGCCCAGGCCGTCGTCGTGCCGCGGTCCGTCACCGCGACCCGCCAGATGATCCCGGAGGCCGTCTCGGTGACCCGCTCCAGGCCGGAGGTGCCGTCCAGCTGGGCGACGAGGGCGCCGCGGGCGGCGACGGCCTCGGCGCTCGCGTCCTCGGCCGCAGGGGGCACCAGCACCGCACCGACGGCGAGGGCCGCGAGGTCCGGTGCCACGTCGTCGTCGGCGCCCGCGACGAGCCGGCCGACGCCCTGCGCGAGCTGCTCGTCGGCCCGGTCCGGGTCGGCCGGCTGCGCCGCGCCCCAGCCGCCGCGCACGGTCTGGGCGGTCACCGCGCGCGACAGCGCGGTGAGCTGGCGGCCGTCGCGACCCAGCAGCGAGGCCGTGACGTCGTCGGCGGCGGACGGGTCCAGGAGCAGCACGCGCGCGGCCTCCGGGGCGCTCTGGATCTGACGCCCGGCGGCCGGGACCACGGGCACGTCCGAGGCACGCAGGGCGGCCACGGTGCGCCCGTCCGGGCCGACGGCGTCGAGCGTGGACCACACCCAGGCGGTACCGAGCACGGCCGGACCGGTCATGGCGAGCGCGGCGAGCAGACCGGCGGTCGCCTGGCGCCAGCCGAAGGAGTGCCGGGCCAGGACGGCGCGCACGCCGTCGGCCGCGGGGACGG
>JACIXM010000470.1 GCA_014360395.1 Actinotalea sp. | reverse complement strand
CTCAGCGAGCTGACGCCACGGGAGCTCGAGGTGCTCCGGGCCGTCGCCGAGGGCCTGTCCAATGCCGAGATCGCCGCGCGGTTCGTCCTGTCCGAGGCCACAGTGAAGACGCACGTCGGCCGCATCCTGGCCAAGCTCGGCGTGCGCGACCGGGTCCAGGCGGTGGTCCTGGCCTACGAGACGGGACTGGCGGGCAGGACATGAGCGACGACACGAACGGTGGCACGCTGCGCGCACCGGGCACGAACTGGGCGGGGAACCTCACCTACGGCGCACGCGCCCTGCACGAGCCCACCTCCGTGGCGCGGCTGCAGGACCTCGTGGCGCGGACGCCGCGCGTCCGCGCCCTCGGCAGCCGGCACTCGTTCTCGGACGTGGCCGACGGCGAGGTCCTCGTGTCGCTGGAGCACCTGCCCGGCGTTGTCGAGGTCGACCCGGCGGCCCGCACGGTCCGGGTGCCCGCGGGCACGCGGTACGGCGCGCTCGCGCCGGTGCTGCACGACCAGGGCTGGGCCGTGCACAACCTCGCCTCCCTGCCCCACATCTCCGTCGCCGGAGCGGTGGCGACCGGGACCCACGGCTCGGGGGACCGCAGCGGCACGCTCGCCACCGCGGTCCGCGGGCTGGAGGTGGTGACCGCGGACGGCGAGCTGGTGACGGTGGGCGCCGCCCAGGCCCCGGCGTCCGGCGCCGAGGCGGCGACCCATCGGCCCGACGTGCCCCTCGACGCCGTCGTCGTGGGCCTGGGGGCGTTCGGGATCGTGACCGCCGTGACCCTCGCGATCGAGCCGACGTACGACGTCGCGCAGGAGGTCTACCCGGACGTCCCGTGGGACGCGGTGCTCGCGGACCTGGACGCGGTGACCGGCAGCGCCGACAGCGTGAGCCTGTTCACCGACTGGCGCAGCCCGACCGTCGCGCAGGTCTGGCGCAAGAGCCGGCTCGACGCCGGCTGGGAGCCCCGGCCGCACCTGCTCGGGGTCGCCCGCTCGGCGGTGGAGCTGCACCCGCTGGCGGGGGTCGACCCGGCGAGCACGACGGCCCAGCTCGGCGTCCCGGGGCCCTGGCACGAGCGCCTGTCGCACTTCCGGATGGAGCACACGCCCAGCCATGGCGAGGAGCTGCAGTCCGAGTACCTCCTCGCCCGCGAGCACGCGGTCGACGCGATCACGGCGCTGCGCCGCCTCGGGACCGACCTGGCGGAGCAGCTGCTCGTGGCGGAGGTCCGGACCATGGCCGCCGACGACCTCTGGCTCAGCGGCGCGTCGGGCCGCGCCACGGTCGGCCTGCACATGACGTGGCGCCGGGACGTCGAGGCCGTCGGCGCGCTGCTGCCCCGGGTGGAGGAGGCCCTGGCCCCCTTCGCCCCCCGCCCACACTGGGGCAAGCTCTTCACCGCGACCGGGGCCGGCTCGCCGGCCGCGCTGCGCGCCGCCTACCCGCGCTTCGACGACGCCCGCGATCTCGCCGCGCGACTCGACCCGCAGGGCCGCTTCCACAACGCCTTCCTCCGGCGGCACGGCCTGGTCGGCTGACCCGGGCCGGGCGGCCGGGGCCGACCGTTGACGGGCTGTGGCTAATGGCATTAGCCTCCGGGGCATGGACACCCTCCACCTCACCGTGCCCGGCGGGACGCTCGCCGTCACCGTCCAGGGCGACGGCCCGCTGGTCGTGCTCTCCCCCGGCATGGGCGACCTGGCCGCCGTCTTCCGGGACGTCGTGCCGGCCGTCGTCGCCGCGGGGTACCGCGCCGCGACCGTCGACCTGCGCGGCCACGGCGCCAGCGCCACCACCTTCGCCGAGCACGGCCTGCGCGCGACGGCGGCGGACCTCCTCGCGGTCGTGCGGGGTCTCGGCCAGGGGCCCGCGGTGCTCGTCGGCCACTCGGTGAGCGCAGGGGCCGCCGTCCTCGCCGCGGTCGAGGCCCCGGACCTCGTGCGGGGCCTGGCGCTCCTGAGCCTGCACCTGCCCGGCGACCCGCCCGGGCGGGTCGCGCACCTGATGACCCGCGTGCAGGTCGCCGCCCTCGCAGGGCCGTGGGCGCCGTCGGCATGGGCCGCGGTCTACCGGTCGCTGCACCGCGGGCGCACCGCACCGTGGGCGGACGGGCACGTCACCGACGTGCGCGACGCGCTGCGCGACGCCGGCCGACGGCGCGCGCTCCACCGCCTCGCCCGCTCCTTGGTGACCGAGGAGGTCGGCATCCCGCTCGAGCGGGTCACGGTGCCGGCGGTGGTGGTGCACGGCGCGCTCGACCCCGAGTTCCCCGACCCCGCCGCCGAGCTCCGGCGGGCGCTGGACCGGCTCGGCGGGACCCGCGCGGCCGGGCTGCTCGTCCCCGAGGCCGGGCACTACCCGCACAGCCAGCGCGCGGACGTCGTCGGCCCGGCCGTCGTCGACCTGCTCGCGGTGGTCGCCGAGGGTGCCGGTGCCTAGGGCCGGGTTGAACCGGGACGCCGTCGTCGCCCTGGGCGTCGCGTGCGTCGAGGACGGTGGCGTCACCGCGTTCACCGACCTGACCCTGGCGGCGGTCGCGGCGCGCGCCGGGGTGGCGGTGCCGAGCCTGTACAAGCACGTCGGCGGCCTGCCGGACCTGCGTCAGGGCGTCGCCCTCGTCGCGGTCCGGCGCCTCGCGGCCGTGCTCGAGGCGGCTCTCGCCGATCCCGCGGCCGACGGCGCGCAGGAGGGCAGCGCGCAGGCCGACGGCGGGCCGTCCCCGCTGGCGCGTGTCGCCCACGCCGTGCGCGACCACGCTCGCGCCCGTCCAGGACTGTACGCGGCGACCCAGGCGCCGGCGCTGCTGGCGGGAGACGGCCCTGACACCGCCGCGCTGGCCGCCGAGAGCCGGCACGTCGTGGATCTCGTCGGCCGAGCGGTCCCGCGGACGACCGACGACGACGCCGCGCGCGTCCACGCGGTCCGCGCCGTGCGCGCCGCGCTCCACGGCTTCCTCGTCCTGGAGATGACGGGTGGCTTCGGGCTGCCCGAGGACGTCGACGCGAGCTTCGCGCACCTGGTCCGCGTGCTCGAGCGCGGCACCGGCTGACGCCA
>JACIXM010000047.1 GCA_014360395.1 Actinotalea sp. | reverse complement strand
ACCAGGACGCGGAAGGGAACGGGCGTGCGCTCCCGCGCCGCCGCGACCTCGTCGTCCACGGGCCACTCGTCCTCGACCACGGCGATCGCCAGGCCGAGGCCGACCTGCGGGGCGGCCAGGCCCACGCCGGGCGCGGCGTGCATCGTCGCGCGCATCGCCATGAGGAGCTCGGCGAGCAGGGCGTCGTCGAGCTGGCCGTCGTAGGGCTCGGCCACCGCGCGCAGGACGGGGTCACCGGCCTGCACGATCGTCATCGGCCGGGGCCCGGCGAGCAGGTGCTCGACGCGGTCCCGGACCTCGCCGGCGGAGCTCACAGCGCGAGGCGGTCGCGGACGACCCCCGCCAGGCGCTGCGCCACCTCCTCCGCGTGCGTCTGCTCCGCGGCCTCGACCATGACGCGGACGACCGGCTCGGTGCCCGACGGCCGCAGCAGGACCCGCCCCGAGCGACCGAGCTCGGCCTCCGCCTCCTGGACCGCGGACCGGACGCCGTCGTCGTCCGCGGCCCGCGTGCGGTCGACGTCGGTGACGTTGAGCAGCACCTGCGGCAGGCGGCGCACGGCGGAGGCGAGCTCCTCCAGGGAGCGTCCCGTCTGCGACACGCGGGAGGCCAGCTGCAGGGCGGTGAGGGTGCCGTCCCCGGTGGTGCCGTGCGCGGCCAGGATGAGGTGGCCGGACTGCTCCCCGCCGAGGCTGTAGCCGTTGGCCCGCATCTCCTCCAGCACGTACCGGTCGCCGACCGCGGTCTGCACCGTCCGCACGCCGGCGTCGGACATCGCCAGCTGCAGGCCCAGGTTGCTCATGACCGTGGTGACGAGCGTGTCCGCGGCCAGCTCTCCGCGCTCCTTGAGCGCGACGGCGAGGACGCCCATGATCTGGTCGCCGTCGACGAGGCGACCGCCCGCGTCGACCGCGAGGCAGCGGTCCGCGTCACCGTCGAACGCCACCCCCAGGTCCGCGTGCGCCGCGACCACCGCCGCCTGCAGCTGCTCCGGGTGCGTCGAGCCGCACTGCTCGTTGATGTTCCGGCCGTCGGGCGAGGCGTTGATGACGACGACGTCGGCGCCCGCGGCCCGCAGCGCCGCCGGGCCGACCTCGCTCGCGGCACCGTTGGCGCAGTCGACGACGACGCGCAGCCCGTCCAACCGCGCCGGCAGCGTGCCGACGAGGTGGCTGACGTAGTGCTGGCCCGCACCGCCGGAGTCGGCGGCGATCCGGCCCACGGCCCCTCCGGTCGGCCGGTCCCACGGCTCGCGCAGCCGGGCCTCGATCTGGTCCTCGATCTCGTCGTCGAGCTTGTGCCCGCCGCGGGCGAAGAACTTGATGCCGTTGTCGGGCATCGGGTTGTGCGAGGCGGAGAGCATGACGCCGAGGTCCACCCCGAGCGCGCCGGTCAGGTACGCGACGGCCGGGGTGGGCAGCACGCCGACGTCCACGACGTCGACGCCCGCGCTCGCCAGGCCCGCAGCGACCGCGGCGGAGAGGAACTCCCCGGAGGCGCGCGGGTCGCGGCCGACGACGGCCCGTGGCCGGTGTCCCTCGAACTCGCCCCGCGCGGCGAGCACGTGCGCCGCGGCCACGGACAGGTCGAGCGCCAGCTCGGCCGTCACGTCCCGGTTCGCCAGACCACGCACCCCGTCGGTACCGAACAACCGCCCCATCGTCCTGCCTCCTCGTTCCTCGCCGACTGTCCCACAGGACGCGTCGGTCGTCCCTGCTTCGCGCTCCTCGCCCCGCACGCACCGACGGCCCCGATGGGAGTCCATCGGGGCCGTCGGAGGAGCGGCTGAGGTCAGCGCTTCGAGTACTGCGGGGCCTTGCGGGCCTTCTTCAGACCGGCC
>JACIXM010000469.1 GCA_014360395.1 Actinotalea sp. | reverse complement strand
CGACGGCCCGGAGCACCTCGAGCTCCCGTGGCGTCAGCTCGCTGAGCCGGGGGTCGCCCGCCGGGACGTCGTCGTCGCCCGCCGGCGGTTCCGCGGGGAGCCGGTCGGCGAACATCTCCAGCATCCGCCGGGTCACCCGGGGCGAGACGACGGCGTCGCCGGAGGCGACGGCACGGATCGCGGCCACGAGCTCGGCGGGCCGGGCGTCCTTGAGCAGGAAGCCGGCGGCCCCGGCGCGCAGCGCGGCGAACGCGTACTCGTCCAGGTCGAAGGTCGTGAGCACGAGCACGCGGGTGCTCGGGTGCTCGGCGACGACCCGCTCGGTGGCCTCGATGCCGTTCATCCCCGGCATCCGCACGTCCATGAGGACGACGTCGGGCCGCAGCGCCGCCACCTGCCGCAGCGCCGCGGCGCCGTCGGCCGCCTCGCCGACCACCTCCAGGTCGTCCTCGGCGTCCAGGACCAGGGCGAAGCCCATGCGCAGCAGCGCCTGGTCGTCGACGAGCAGCACCCGCACGGGTCCCGCGTTCATGGGTTGACCTCCTCGGTCGTCCTGCCGGCCCCGTCCCAGGGCAGCCACGCCGTGACGCGCCAGCCCGTGCCGTACCGCCCGGCCTCCACCTGACCGCCGTACGCGGCGGCCCGTTCCCGCATGCCGACGAGGCCCTGCCCCGCGCCGCCGGTCTCGCCCACCGGGACCGTCGCGCCGTGGTCGGTCACGGCGACGACGACGCCGTCGTCGTCCCGGCGCAGGACCACCTCCACCGCGTCGGTCCCGGGGGCGTGCCGCAGGGCGTTGGTCAGCGACTCCTGCACGATCCGGTACACGGCCAGCTGCAGGCCGGCGTCCTCCGGCAGCGGTGTGCCCAGCCCGACCGTCCGGACCGGGACCCCTGCGGCGCGGAACCGGTCCACCAGCGTGTCCAGGTCCGGGGCGCCGGGCTGCGGCTCCAGCGGCGCACCGACGTCCTGGAGCACGCCGAGGATGCGCCGCATGTCAGCCAACGCCGACCTCCCGGTCCCGGACAGCTCGTCCAGCGCCGCACGGGAGCGGTCCGGCGACCGCTCGAGCGCGGCGGCGGCGCCGTCGGCGAGCGCGATCATCACCGAGAGGCTGTGCGCGACGACGTCGTGCATCTCCCGCGCGATCCGGGTCCGCTCGGCGGCGAGCGCGAGCTGTCCCTGCCGGTCGCGCTCGCGGGCCAGGGCGTTGGCGCGCTCGACGAGCTCGGCCAGGTGCAGACGCCGGTTGCGGACGCTGATGCCCACGGCCATCCCGGCGAGGGCGAGGATGAGGATCCCGGCGACCTCGGCCCAGCGCTCCTCGGGCGACAGCGGCGCGTCGGGCACGAGGGGTGTCGGGTCCCCGACGACGAGCACGGTGCCCGCCAGGACGGCGAGCGCCACGCCGGCGACGGGCCACGCCGTCCGTCCGGGCCGCAGGGACGCCAGCGCGTAGAGCGCGAAGGCGAGGGCGAAGTCGAAGCCGGTGAGCGCGTCCGCGACGAAGATGGTCGCGGCGCCGAGGACGGCGGTGCCCAGGGTGACCGCGACCGGGATCCGCCGGCGCAGCGCCAGGAGCGCCGCACCGGCCAGGACCAGCGTGACCGCCGCCGGCACGGGCCGCCCCGGCCGCGGGTCCAGGACCGCGACCAGGAGGCTCGGGACCGCGAACCACGCGACGACGACGGCGTCCATGGCCGCCGGGTGCCGGCGGAAGAACCGGCGGACCCGCCCGGTCTGCTGCGCGGCGGCCAGGGTGAGCGGACCGGGGGACGCGGCGGGCGCCGTCGTCGGCAGCTCCCGTGCGTCCCCCGTCGTGCTCATGCCCCCACCCTCCCAGGTGCGGCCGGTGGCGCGGAGCCCGTCAGGCGTCCCGCCGGCGCAGCAGCACGGCGGCCGTGCCGAGCAGCACGGCGACCCACGCCAGCATCACGCCGTAGCCCTGCCAGGGGGTGAGCGAGACGTCCCCGGCACTCATGCTGTCGAGCATCGCCAGCATCGGTGCGTCGTGCATGATCCGGGCGCCCGCCGTCGCCGGCAGGAACGGGCTGACGACCTCGAAGAACCGCAGCGGCACGAGCAGGAAGACGTTCTCGACGACGAGCAGCAGACCGACGACGGTCGCGATCGCCCCGGCCGAGCTGCGCAGCAGCGCCCCGAAGCCCAGTCCGAGGAGCGAGACGGCGACGAGGTACAGCGGCAGGCCGAGCGCCCTGCGGAGGGTCTCGCCGTCGGAGAGGTCGAGCGTGGCGCCGAGGCTCTCGTGGAAGGGCAGCGTGGTGACGTAGGACAGGGCCATCGAGATGAGGCCGACGGCGAACGTCACGACGGTCAGGACCAGCGCCTTGGCGGCGAGCGTCGGCAGGCGGCGCGGCACGGCGGCGAACGTGGAGCGGACCATGCCGGTCGTGTACTCCGTCGTCACGGTGAGGACGCCGAGGACGGCGACGACGAGCTGGGCCATCGAGACGCCCGAGGCCAGC
This sequence comes from Actinotalea sp., assembly GCA_014360395.1. Taxonomy (GTDB): domain Bacteria; phylum Actinomycetota; class Actinomycetes; order Actinomycetales; family Cellulomonadaceae; genus Actinotalea. The sequence goes on along the minus strand of JACIXM010000469.1, from coordinate 2,602 downwards.
AGCGTCACGACGCTCGCCGTCCCGGGCGCACCTTCCGCCCCGTCCGGCGCCATCGATATGGCCCAGGCGGCGAGGGTGTTGATGCCGACCATCGCGGCGATCGTGACCAGGACGGTCCACACGGTCGAGCGCACGGTCCGGAACTTGACCCATTCCGCCGCGACCACGCGCGGGAACGTGACGTGGTGGACGGCCGGGCGGGCGGCGCTCCGGCCGGCCGCGGGGGTGGTGGTGGCGAGTGTGCTCATCGCAGTGCGCTCTCGGTCGTCGGCGCCGTGGCACCGGGACGGGTGGGGGAGTCCGGGTCGGCGGCGGCGCGGCGGGCGCCGGCCGCTCCGGGGTCGGCGTGGTACTCGACGTCGTCGGCCGTGAGCTGGAGGTACGCGTCCTCGAGCGAGACGTGGACGGGGGTGAGCTCGTGCAGGGCGATCCCTGCGGCGGCGGCGGCGTCCCCGATCGCGGGCGCACTCCCGCCGGTCACCTCGAGGAGGCCGCGCTCCGTCGAGGTCACGGCGAGGCCCTGCCGGCGGAGCAGCTCCTCGAGCGGTCCGGCCTGCGGGCTCCGGACGCGCACGGTCGTGCCGGCGGCCCTGCCGACGATCTCCTGGACCGGGGCGTCGGCCAGCAGCCGGCCGCGCCCGACGACGACCACGTGGTCCGCCGTCACCGCCATCTCGCTCATGAGGTGGCTCGACAGGAAGACGGTCCGCCCCTGTCCGGCGAGGTGCTTGACCAGGTTGCGGACCCACAGCACGCCCTCGGGGTCGAGGCCGTTGACGGGCTCGTCGAGGATGAGGGTGGCCGGGTCACCGAGCATCGCCGACGCGATGCCCAGCCGCTGGCCCATGCCGAGGGAGAAGCCGCCGACGCGCTTGCGGGCGACCGGCCCGAGACCGGTCATCTCGATGACCTCGTCGACCCGCCGACGGCCGATCCCGTGCGTGGCGGCCATGGCGAGCAGGTGGTTCTGCGCGGTGCGCCCCGTGTGGACGGCCTTGGCGTCCAGCAGCGCGCCGACCTCCTGCAGCGGTGCGCGGTGCTCGGCGTAGCGGCGGCCGTTGACGAGGACCGTGCCGGCGGTGGGCCGGTCCAGGCCGACCACCATGCGCATGGTCGTCGACTTCCCGGCGCCGTTCGGACCGAGGAACCCGGTGACCCTGCCGGGCTGCACCGTGAACGTCATGTCGTCGACGGCGGTCTTCGCGCCGTACCTCTTCGTCAGGCCCTGAGCCTGGATCATGCGTGTCCCCTCCTTGGTTCGACGTCTCGAACCTAGGCAGGCGCGCGCGTCGGCGGGACCGTCCGCGGGCGTAACCTCGGCGGCCGGCGGCGTACCTCTCAGGGATGACGTCGTCCGCCTCGCGGCGGGCCGGCGCCGCCGGGAGGGTCCGGACCGGGCGCCCTCAGGAGGGCATCGGGCAGGCCACCCCGGTCGCGTGCACCGGGCAGTACCCGTTCGGCACCTTGTGCAGGTACTGCTGGTGGTAGTCCTCCGCGTACCAGAACGTGCCGGCCTCCTCGGCGGACCGGATCTCCGTCGTGATGTCGCCGTAGCCGTGCCGGCGCAGCTCGGGGGCGTAGAGCTCGCGGGTGCTGCGGGCGAGCTCGGCCTGCTCGGGCGTCGTCGTGAACACCGCCGAGCGGTACTGGGTGCCGACGTCGTTGCCCTGGCGGAAGCCCTGCGTGGGGTCGTGCAGCGTCCAGAAGTGCCGGAGCAGCTCGGCGGTGGGCAGGCGGTCCGGGTCGTACGCGACGAGGACCGTCTCGGTGTGCCCGGTCAGGGCCGAGCACACCTCCTCGTAGGTGGGGTTCTCGGTGTAGCCGCCCTGGTAGCCCACCGCGGTGGTCACGACCCCGGGCAGCTGCCACATCTCCTTCTCCGCGCCCCAGAAGCAGCCCATGGCCAGGTACAGGACCTGCGTCCCCTCCGGCCACGGCCCGCGCAGGGGTGTGCCGAGGACGGCGTGGGTCTCCGGCACGGTGTGCACCGGCTCCGGGCGGCCCTTGAGGGCGCGCTCGGGCGTGACCATCGTCGTGCGCATCGTCGAGCCGAACAGCGATCCGAACACGGGCGGTCCCTCCTGCAGCGGCGTCGGGCGTCGTCCAGGGCAACGCCGGAGCACGGCGCGACTGTTCCCGGCCGGCCCGGGCGCGGGGCGGGTGCGGTCCTCGCGGGGTGATCGTCCTGGGCGCGCCCGGCACCGGCCCGTGGCGTGCCGCACGCGTGTCACCCGCGACCTCTAGCCTGGGCGCGTGACCTCCTCGACGCCACACGACTGGACCGACGCCGGCTTCGCCACCCGAGCCATCCACGCGGGCCAGGAGCCCGACGCGGCCACCGGCGCCGTCGTCCCGCCCATCCACCAGGTCTCCACCTACAAGCAGGACGGCGTCGGCGGCCTGCGCGGCGGCTACGAGTACTCCCGGTCCGCCAACCCGACCCGGACGGCCCTGGAGGAGGCGCTGGCGGCCGCCGAGCGCGGCGCGCGGGGCTTCGCCTTCGCCTCCGGCCTCGCGGCGGAGGACACGCTGCTGCGGGCCGTCCTGCGCCCCGGGGAGCACCTGGTCGTGCCCGACGACGCCTACGGCGGCAGCTACCGGC
>JACIXM010000468.1 GCA_014360395.1 Actinotalea sp. | reverse complement strand
CTGGCGGTCCTGCGCTCGGCCACCAGCGAGGCGGCCGACTGGCTCGACCCTGAGGTCCCGCTCGGGCGGCTGGTCCCCGGCGCGGCGGCGGACCTGCTCCTGCTGGACGCCGACCCGGTGCCCGACGTCTCGGCCCTGCGCGGGCTGCACGCCGTCGTCCGGGACGGACGGGTGGCGCGGGACGACCGCGGCACCCTCGCCGCGCTGGGCCGGCCGTGAGCGGGGACCCGGCACGCGAGGCGTCGCCCGGCTCCGGGGGCGCTGCGGCGGACGGTCCGCGCACGGAGCTGTACGACCTGCGGGTCGTCGTGGAGCGGATCGAGGGGCGGTCCGTGTGCGGTCTGCGCCCCGGGGACCACATCGACCTGACCCGGTCCAGCCGCCTGACGATCCCCGAGGGCCGGCACTTCTGCCTCTACGCGCTGTCCGCCGTGCTGCCCCTGCTCCCGGCCAAGCAGCGCGAGCTCGCCGAGGGCGACTGGCTCGCGAGCGACTGCCACGTCGCCTGCCCGGACCCGGACGAACGGCTGATCATGCGGATCGACCGGGTCCGCCGCACGTCCGTCCCGACCGAGGAGCTGACGTGACCCCTCCCGTCGCCCGACCGGTGCGGGTCACCGTCGCCCTGCAGTCGGACAAGACCGTGGCCGACTACGCAGCGCTCGCCACCGCCGTCGAGCGGCTCGGGTTCGACGGCCTCTCGGTCTACGCCGACCTCGGGTTCCAGCCTCCCCTGCCCGCGCTGCTCACCGCCGCGGCGAGCACCCAGCGCCTCACCCTCGGGCCGGCCTGCCTCAACCCGTACCTCACGCACCCGGTGGAGATCGCCGGGCAGGTCGCGGCGCTCGACGAGGCCAGCGGCGGACGCTCGTACCTCGGCCTGGCGCGGGGGTCCTGGCTGGACCGCGTGGGCGTCCGGCAGGACCGTCCGCTCGCCGCCCTGGCCGACACCGTGGAGATCGTCCGGCGCCTGCTCGCGGGGGACGACTCCGGGTACATCGGCACCGTGCACTCGCTGCCCGCCGGCGCCGCCCTGCACTACCGGCCGCTGCGACCCGCCGTCGACGTCCTGCTGGGGACGTGGGGGCCGCGCGGCGCGCGGCTGGCCGGACGGGTCGCCGACGAGGTGAAGATCGGCGGCTCGGCCAACCCGGACATGGTCCGGCTCATGCGCAGCTGGGTCGACGACGCCGCGGTCGCCGCGGGCCGCCCGGCCGGCGCCGTGGGGGTCGTGGCCGGTGCCGTCACCGTGGTGGACGACGACGGCGCCACGGCTCGGCGGGTCGCCCGCCGCGAGGTGGCCATGTACGTCGACGTCGTCGCGGGCCTGGACCCGACCGTCGAGGCTGACCCCGAGCTCCTGCGCCGGCTGCACGGCCTGGTCGCGGCCGGGGACGCCGAGGACGCCGGCGCGCTGCTGCCCGACGACGTCCTGGACCGGTTCGCCCTCGCCGGCACACCGGCGGCCGTCGCCGCGCGCACCCTGGAGCTCGTGGAGGCGGGGGCCACGCGCGTGGAGTACGGGACGCCGCACGGCCTGACGGGCCCCGGCGGGATCGACCTGCTCGGGACCGCCGTGCTGCCCGCCGTGCGGGACGCCCTCGCCGGGACAGGGGCGGTCGCGTGACCGCCGCGCCCCGGCCGGGCGGGTCGGGGGTGCGCGCCGTGCTCGACGCCTACCTGGTCGAGCTCGCCGAGCTGTCCCCCGACGCGGCCGAGGCCCTCGGCCGCACCGACGTGATGCAGATCGGGCCACTGTCCCCGGAGGCGTTCGGGCGCCGCGCGGACCTGGACCGGCGGACCGTCGCGGCGCTCGAGGCGGTCGCGCCCGAGGACGTCGGTGCCGACGGCGTCCTGAGGACGGCGGCGCTGGAGCGCCTGCGCAGCGACCTCGCCCTCGACGAGGTCGGCTTCACCCGCCGTCTGCTCGCGCCGCTGGCCACGCCCGTCCACCTCGTCCGGCAGGTCTTCGACGGGCTGCCGCGCGCCGGTGACGAGGACTGGCAGCGGGTCGCCGCGCACCTGACCGAGGTCCCCCGGGCGTACGAGGAGTACCTCGCCACGCTCACCGCGGCGGCCGACGACGGGCACGTGGTCGCGCGACGGCAGGTCGAGGCCGTCGCGGGGCAGTGCGACTCCTGGGTGGCGAGCGGGTACTACGCCGACGTCGCGGGCGCGTACGGGGGCGGCGATGCCGCGCTGCGCGACGCGCTGGCGCGCGGGGCGCAGGAGGCAACCCGCGCGACGGGGCGCCTC
>JACIXM010000467.1 GCA_014360395.1 Actinotalea sp. | reverse complement strand
CCGGGGTCGGGCCGGGACGCCTCGAGCAGCTCCCGCTGCGAACGCACCGACACGTACTCCCCCGCCCCCATGGACAGCGCCCCGGCCAGGAGTCCCGCCAGGCCGGTCAGCAGGACGGTCTCGGGGCTGACACCGGCGGCGCCGATGCCCAGGACGAGGGCGAAGTTGCTCACCAGGCCGTCGTTGGCGCCGAAGACGGCGGCGCGGAAGGTGCCGGAGATCCGGTTGCGGCCGCGCTGGGCGAGGGCACGGACGACCTCGGCGTGGATCCGCTCGTCGGCGGCCATCGCCTCGGTGGCGTGGGCGTCGTCGGTGTAGGGCGACCGGGTCTCCGCGCGCTGCGCGAGCGCCAGGACGAAGACCGACCCGAAGCGCCGGGCGAGCACGCCGAGGATGCGGGTCCGCAGGTCGGGGCGGCGATCCCGGCCGACCTGGTCGCCGAGCAGCGCCTCCCAGTGCGCCTGGTGCCGGCCCTCGGCGGCGGCGAGGGCGAGCAGGATCTCCCGCTCCTCGCCGTGGCGCCGGCGCGCCAGGTCGCGGTAGATCGCGGCCTCGGCCCGCTCGGCGGCGAGGTGGCGGCGCCAGCGGCGCAGGTCGCGCGGGCTGGGGGCCGCGGCGGCCGGGGACGGGGACGGGGACGGCGTCGATCCGGCGGGCTCGGGGGGCATGCATCCTCCTCGGCCGGTCCCGACCGAGCGAGCCTGCGGGCACCCTCGGTCAGGACACGGCCCTGTGTCGTCGTGCTGACCGAAGGTCTCGTTCGCCCGTGAGGGTGGTGCACCGGGCCCGCGGGCCAGTGTGTCGACGCACCGCCGCCGGCATGCCGGCGGGAACTACTCCCCTTCGCCGCGAAGCGTACCGGCTGCCGCCGGGCCCGGCCCGGGACCTGGGTCGCCGCGTCCGGGCCGTCCGCCCCGGGTGCGGCCCACGGGGCGTCGACCTACCGTGCCGACGAGGGTCGACGGGCAGCGGCCACCCGCCCGGCGGACCTGTGACGACCGGGCTCGTGACGAGGACGGGCAGGTGGACGGTGGTCAGCTGGTACCGCAACGCGGTCGTGTACAGCCTCGACGTACGGACCTTCCAGGACTCCAACGGGGACGGCATCGGGGACCTCGCGGGCTTGCGCAGCCGGCTGGACTACCTCTCCCGGCTGGGCGTGACGGTGCTGTGGCTCAGCCCGATCCACCCCTCGCCGTACCGCGACGGCGGGTACGACGTCACCAACTACTACGACGTGGACCCCTCCCTCGGGAACCTCGGGGACTTCACCCTGCTGATGAACGAGTGCGACGAGCGCGGACTGCGGGTCATGCTCGACCTGGTGGTCAACCACACCAGCGACGAGCACCCGTGGTTCACCTCGGCCCGCTCGGACCCGCGCTCGCCCTACCGCGACTGGTACGTGTGGTCGACCGAGGAGCCGGCCGACAGCGCCGAGGGCATGGTCTTCCCCGGCGTCCAGGAGCGGACCTGGACGTACGACGACGCCGCGGGCGCCTGGTACCACCACCGCTTCTACGCGTTCCAGCCGGACCTCAACACCGAGAACCCCGAGGTGCGCGCGGAGATCCTCAAGGTGCTGGCGTTCTGGGAGCGGCTCGGCGTCAGCGGGTTCAGGATCGACGCCGCGCCGTTCCTCGTGGAGCGGACCCGGCCCGGCGGCGCGCAGGGCCGCGACTACTCCTTCCTGGTCGAGATCCGTGAGCAGATGTCCTGGCTGCGGGGCGACGCGGTGCTCCTGGCGGAGGCGAACGTCCCCGACGAGGAGCTCTACGAGTTCCTCGGGCACGCCGACGGCGCCGCGAACCGCCTCCAGATGCTCTTCGCCTTCCGCCTCAACGAGGCGCTCATGCTCGCCCTGGCCCGCGAGGACGGCTCGCCCGTGCGCGACGCCCTCGAGGCGCTGCCCCCGCTGCCGCGAGGTGGGGCCTGGGCGACGTTCCTGCGCAACCACGACGAGGTCGACCTGTCCCAGCTCGCGGAGGACGAGCGCGCCGAGGTGATGGCCGCGTTCGGGCCGGACCGGCGGCACCAGGTGTACGGACGCGGGATCCGGCGGCGCCTGGCGTCCATGCTCGGCAACGACGAGGCCCGCCTGCGGATGGCCTACAGCCTCCAGCTGACCATGCCCGGCACGCCCGTGATCCGGTACGGCGACGAGATCGGCATGGGCGAGAACCTCGACCTGCCGGAGCGGGAGGCGATCCGCACGCCGATGCAGTGGTCGCGCCGGGCCAACGGCGGGTTCTCCACCGCGGCACCCGACCGGCTCCTGCGGCCGGTCGTGGACGACGCGACGTACGGCTACACGCACGTGAACGTGACCGACCAGCGCCTGGAGCCGGACTCGACGCTGAGCTGGTTCGAGCGCAGCCTGCACACGCTGCGCGAGTGCCCCGAGGTCGGCTCGGGCACCACGACGGTCCTGACCACCGACGCCGGCCCCGCGGTGCTGGCGCACCGCACCGAGGCGACGACCGGCTCCATGCTCTTCCTGCACAACCTCGGCGAGGAGGACCTCGTCGTCCGGGTCGAGGAGATGCAGTCGGAGGAGCCCGTCGAGGTGTTCGCGGACCGGACCTACGGCCGCGAGCTCGACCTCACGGCGCTCGCGCTCGCCCCCCGCGGCTTCCGCTGGATCCGGCTGCGGCGAGGACCGGCGGACCCCCTGCCCGGGCCGGAGGAGGTCCGCGACGAGGAGACCGGGCCACCGGCGTGGACGTCCGCCTGACGGCGGGGATCGACGACGACCGGCGCCCGGGCGCGCCCGCCTCGTCCGCTTGCGACCGCCGTCCGGCCCGCCTACGGTCCGGTGTCGTCGGCACCTGACCCGCAGGGAGGTTCAGGACGCCGGCCTGGTGCCCCGCCCCGGACCCCGGCGCGGCACCCTCCGCCATCCGGATCCGCGGCCGGCTTGGGGCTGTCTCCGGCGGCGCCCAGGCCGGCCCGCAGCGCGGTGGCCAACGGGCCCAGACCCATGGGACCCAGGCCGAGGGCGGTCATGTGGAACCGCTTGAGGTCGGCCCTGCCGCCGGTCTCCTCCCGGATCTGCTCCCACAGCCGGGCGCCGACCTTGAACGCGAGCGCCTGACCGGGCCAGCCGAGGTACCGGTCCACCTCGAAGCGCGCCGTCGTCCGGTCGACCTGCGCGACCTCCTCGAGCACCCGGGCGCCGAGCTCCGGTGTCCAGCGCCCGGCGCCGTCGAGGCAGGCCACACCCGTCCCCGCCGGGACCGGTAGATCCAGGTGCAGGCCGAGGTCGACGACGATGCGGCACGCGCGCCACAGCTGGGCGAACACGGTGCCGAGCACCTCGCCCGGGTCGCGCAGGAGGCCGATCTCCTCGGCGAGCTGCTCGCTGTGGTGCGCCCATCCCTCGGCGTAGCCGTGGACGTGGCAGAGCAGCCGCTGCCACGGGTGCAGGTCGAGGCCGTGGGTGATGACGTGCTGCAGGTGGTGCCCGGGCACGCCCTCGTGGTGGACCGTGCTCACCTCGCGCCAGGTGGCGACGCTCGCGGTCCCCGGGGGCACCGTCCACCACACGCGCCCGGGGCGGGTGAGGCCGGCGTCCGGCGGGGTGTAGTACATGACGCCGGATGCGGCGGTCGTCAGCCGGGCCTCGGCCCGCCGTCCGCGGACGGGGACGTCGAACCAGCGCCCGTCGACCGCGTCCGTCGTGGCGTCGAGCCGGTCCTGCAGCCACGCCTCCAGCGCCGGCCCGACGGCGACGCGGCGGGCCGGGTCGGCGTCGAGCGCGCGGACGGCCTCGGCCACGTCGGGGCGCCCGACGACCTCCCGGGCGAGGTCCCGGGTCCGGCGCCGCAGCCGCTCGATCTCGGCCCAGCCCCAGGCGTAGAGGTCGTCCAGGTCCACCTGAGCACCCAGGAACGCGGCACTGGTCACCTGGTAGGTCTCCGCGCCCACACCGTCGACGGTCCCGGCGCGGGGCAGCAGGTCCGTGCGCAGCCGCTCGGCGAGGCGCCCCGTCGCGCGGGCTGCCTCCTGCGCCCCGCGCGCCAGCGCGTCGCGCAGCGCGGCATCACCGCCCCCGTACGCGCCCGCGACGTCGGCGTAGTACCCGCTCGCCACCCAGGAGTCGCACTGCCCCGCGACGGCCT
>JACIXM010000466.1 GCA_014360395.1 Actinotalea sp. | reverse complement strand
TCCGGTCCCCGACCTCACCGCCGTGGACACGCGGCACCTGGAGCAGCTGCTGCCGTTCGTCGGCGGCGTCGTGCAGGGCGCCCTGCCCGGCGGCCCGTTCGTCAGCACCGTCCTCCTCGGCGACCTCACGGGTCGCACCCCGGTCGCGGTCGGCACGGCGGCCGAGGCCGGCCTCTGGCTCGGCGCGGCCCACCGGAGCGTGGGGATCCGACCGGGTCAGGTGATCGTCGGCCGGTCGCTGGTCCTGCCCCCGCCGGCCGCGCACGCGCCGCCGCGCGGGGTGGCCGACCTGGTCGAGGGCATCGGCCGCACGTACCCGCCGCAGCCCGGGGGCCCGGGCTCCGCACCGGCCGGCACGGTCGAGGTCAAGCAGCTGGAGCGGCCGGACGGCACGCGGACCTGGGTCGTCACCATCCCGGGGACCCAGGAGTGGGACCCGCGGCAGGTCCGGAACCCCTTCGACGTCGTGTCGAACCTGCACCTCATGGCCCGCCGGGCCGACGACGTCACCGCCGCCGTCGAGCGCGCCATGCAGCTCGCCGGGATCCCTCCGGGCGAGCCGGTGGTCCTCGCGGGGCACTCCCAGGGCGGGATCGCCGCCGCCGCGCTGGCCGCCGACCCGGACCTGCGGGGCCGCTTCGACATCCGGGCCGTGGTCACGGCCGGGTCACCCGTCGCGCACCTCGCGGTCCCGCCGGACGTGGCGACCGTCCACCTCGAGCACCGGCAGGACCCGGTGCACGCGCTCGACGCACGTCCGAACCCGGACGCGCCGCACCGGACGACCGCGCAGGTCGACCTGCGGGCCGCACCGGACGCCGCCCTGCGAGCGGCCGCGGCGTCACCGGTCGCTGCGCACGACGTGGAGGTCTACGCCCGGACCGCCGCCGCCCTGGAGGAGGCCGGCGACCCGGGCTGGACAGCGGCGACCGCCGAGCTCGAGGACCTCCTGGCGGGGGCGGCGACGGTGAGCACCGCCTGGTTCACCGCGACGCGCGTGCCGACGGCGAACCGTCCGTAGGGCTCAGTCCCGGCCCTTGCGGGCGCCGGGCACCACGAGGCTCAGCACGAAGCTCGCGACGGCGACGATGAGCCCGGCCAGCAGGGCGGTCCAGAAGCCGTCCACGCGCAGGCCGAAGTCCGTCAGCTCCGACAGCCACCCGGTCAGCATGATCATCAGGGCGTTGACCACCAGGGTGAACAGGCCCAGCGTGAGGATGTAGAGCGGGAAGGACAGGAAGGACACGATCGGCCGGACGACCGCGTTGACCACCCCGAAGAGCAGCGCGACGGCGAGGAAGACGAGCACGCGCGACGTCCTGTCGTCGCCGCCGACGACCTCGAGCCCGTCGAGGACCGCCGTCGCCAGCCAGATCGCGGCGGCGTTGATGAGGACGCGCAGCAGGAAGCTCATGCGGCCATGCTTCCACGATCACCGACGGCGGGCACGGATCCGCGCAGGTGGCATCCTGATCCGGTGACCAGCGCCGCTCCGCAGCCCGCGACCGTCCGGTTCCGCGCCGTCGTCGACCGGATCCCCGCCTACGTGCCGGGGGCGCGCGCCGCGGACCCGGCCGCGCACAAGCTCTCCTCCAACGAGACCCCGTACCCGCCGCTGCCGTCGGTGCTCGCCGCGGTCGAGCGGGCGGCGGGTCAGCTGCACCGGTACCCGGACATGTTCGCGACCGAGCTCGGCGAGGCCCTGGCCGCGCGGCACGACGTGGAGCCGGCGGCCGTCGTCGCGGGCACCGGGTCCGTCGCGGTCCTCGGCCACGTCCTGCAGGCCTTCTGCGACGCCGGCGACGAGGTCGTCCACGCGTGGCGCTCGTTCGAGGCCTACCCGATCCTGGTGCAGCTCCAGGGTGCCGTCGGCGTGCCCGTCCCGGTCGACGCGGCGGGCCGGCACGACCTCGACGCCATGGCGGCCGCCGTCACCGAGCGGACCCGCGTCGTCCTGCTGTGCTCCCCGAACAACCCCACCGGTCCCGCGCTGGCCCACACCGAGGTCATGGCGTTCCTCCAGCGGGTGCCCCCGCACGTCGTCGTCGTGCTGGACGAGGCGTACGTGGAGTTCGTCCGCTCGCCCGACCCCCTCGACAGCCGTGCTGCCCTCGCGGCGCACCCGAACGTCGTCGTCCTGCGGACGTTCTCCAAGGCCTACGGGCTCGCGGCGCTGCGCGTGGGGTACGCCGTGGCCCGGCCGGAGGTCGCCCGCGGGATCCGGACGGCCGCGACGCCGTTCGGTGTCAACCACCTCGCGCAGGTCGCCGCGCTGGCCAGCCTCGAGCCGGCGGCGGAGGCGGAGCTCCTGGCCCGGGTCGACGCCCTGGTGGCCGAGCGCGGACGGGTGCACGCGGCGCTCGGGGCGCAGGGCTGGGACGTCCCGGAGCCGCAGGGCAACTTCGTCTGGCTGGCCACCGGTGAGCGCACCGCCGACCTCGCGGTCGACGCGGCCGCCCACGGGCTGCTGCTGCGCCCGTTCGCCGGTGAGGGCCTGCGGGTCAGCATCGGGACGCCCGAGGCGAACGACCGGTTCCTGGAGGTCGCCGCGGCCTGGCGCTGAGGGCCGGTCCCCCACCCGGGCCGGAGGTCCTAGGCGTTGGAGGGTCGGCACAAGGCCGCGGGGCGTAGCGTTGTGGGGGTCCTCCACCCGTACCTACGGAGCCGTAGCCTACGCTGGCGTAACCCGGCCTGGCCGCCACCCGAGAGGACCCCTGCGTGACGCCGACCGACCTCCCCCGCCCGCGACCCGGGAACGGCTCGACCCCCGAGCGAACCCCGGCCGGGACCGCACCCCTGACGCCCTCCGGCTCGCCCGAGCCCGAGCTCGTCCAGCTGCTCACCCCCGCGGGTGAGCGCGTCGAGCACCCCACCTACAGCGCGCGCGTCGCCCACCTCGACGCCGACGCCCTGCGCGGCCTGTACCGCGACATGGTGCTCGTCCGCCGGTTCGACACCGAGGCCACCGCGCTGCAGCGCCAGGGCGAGCTCGGCCTCTACGCGCCGCTGCTGGGCCAGGAGGCGGCGCAGGTCGGCTCCGGCCGGGCCCTCGCGCCGCAGGACTACGTGTTCCCCTCCTACCGCGAGCACGGCGTCGCCCACACCCGCGGCCTGGACCTCACCGACATCCTCAAGCAGTTCCGCGGCATCGACCACGGCGGCTGGGACCCGAGGGCCCACCACTTCCACCTCTACACGCTGGTCATCGGCTCGCACACCCTGCACGCGACCGGCTACGCGATGGGCGTGCAGCGCGACGGCCTCGTCGGTACCGGCGACCCGACCCGCGACACCGCCGTCGTCGCCTACTTCGGGGACGGCGCGACCTCCCAGGGCGACACGAACGAGGCACTGGTGTTCGCCGCCGTGAACAACGCCCCGGTCGTGCTGTTCTGCCAGAACAACCAGTGGGCGATCTCCGAGCCGACCGACCGCCAGACCCGCGTGCCGCTGGTCGAGCGCGGGCGGGGCTTCGGGGTGCCCAGCGTCCGGGTCGACGGCAACGACGTCCTGGCGGTGCACGCCGTGACCCTCGAGGCGCTCGAGCGCGCCCGCTCCGGCGGCGGCCCGACGTTCGTCGAGGCCTACACGTACCGGATGGGCGCGCACACGACGTCCGACGACCCCACGCGCTACCGCTCCGCCGCGGAGGAGGAGGAGTGGCGCGCCAAGGACCCGATCGACCGCCTGCGCACCCACCTCGCCGCGCTCGGCGAGCTGCCCGAGGCATTCCTGGAGTCGGTCGCGGCCGAGGCCGACGCGCTGGGCAAGCACGTCCGCGCGACGGTCCGCGCCATGCAGGCCCCCCAGAAGCCCACGATGTTCGACCACGTCTACGCGACCCCGAACGCCGTCGTCGACGACGAGCGCGCCTGGTTCACCGAGTACGAGGCGGCCTTCGAGGACGCGCCCGCGACGGGAGGGGCCCGATGAGCACCCCGACGAGCACCGGCACCACCACCCGGCCGACGACGGCGCCCGCCGCCCGCAGCACCGAGCGCGTGACCCTGGGCAAGGCCCTCAACCTCGGCCTGCGCCGGGCGCTGGAGGGCGACCCGACCGTCCTGCTGATGGGCGAGGACATCGGCCGGCTCGGCGGCGTGTTCCGCGTCACCGACGGCCTGCAGAAGGACTTCGGCCCGGACCGCGTCGTCGACACGCCCCTGGCGGAGTCCGGCATCGTCGGCACCGCGATCGGCCTGGCGCTGCGCGGGTACCGGCCGGTCTGCGAGATCCAGTTCGACGGGTTCGTGTTCCCCGCGTTCGACCAGATCACGACGATGCTGGCGAAGATGCACTACCGCTCCCGCGGCCGGCTCTCGCTGCCCGTCGTCATCCGCATCCCCTACGGCGGCGGCATCGGCGCCGTGGAGCACCACTCGGAGTCCCCCGAGGTCCTCTTCGCCCACACCGCGGGGCTGCGCGTCGTCACCCCGGCGACCCCGGGCGACGCGTACACGATGATGCAGGAGGCGATCGCCTCCCCGGACCCCGTGATCTTCCTCGAGCCCAAGGCCCGGTACTGGGACAAGGCCGAGGTCGACCTGGGCCGCACGACCGGCGACGGGCTCGACCGCGCCCGCGTGGTCCGGCGCGGCACCGACGTCACCCTCGTCGCGCACGGGCCGGCGGTGACGACGGCGCTGCGGGCCGCCGAGGCCGCCGCGCAGGACGGCACGAGCATCGAGGTCGTCGACCTGCGCACGATCTCCCCGCTGGACACCGCCACCGTCGCGGACTCGGTCCGCCGGACCGGCCGTTGCGTCGTCGTCCACGAGGCCCCGACGCTGTACGGGACGGGCAGCGAGGTCGCCGCGCGCATCGGCGAGGCGTGCTTCTACCACCTGGAGGCCCCGGTCCTGCGCGTCGGCGGCTTCCACACGCCCTACCCGGTGTCCCGGCTCGAGCACGACTACCTGCCCAGCGTCGAGCGCGTCCTGGAGGCCGTGGACCGGTCGCTGGCGCACTGACGCCCGCGGCGGCTTCGCCCACCGCCACGACCCGGGGCGCCCGCCGCGGCCCACCCACCCGAGCAACCCCACCGCCCGACCACCGGGCCCGACCGAGGAGCGACACGTGCCGAGGTTCGAGCAGTTCCGCCTCCCCGACGCCGGCGAGGGCCTGACCGAGGCCGAGGTCGTCACCTGGCACGTCGCCGTCGGCGACCGCGTCGAGGTCAACCAGCCGATCGTGGAGATCGAGACCGCGAAGTCGCTGGTCGAGCTGCCCAGCCCGTTCGACGGCGTCGTGACGGAGATCCTCGTCGCGCCCGGCACCACGGTCGACGTCGGCACCCCGATCATCACCGTCGACACGGGCGCCGACGACGCCGCGCCCGCCGGCCCCACCGCTGGGGACGGTCCGGCTGCCGCCCCCGGGGCGTCCGCCGACGACGCCCCGCCCCCCGCCGCCTCCCCCGCCGACGGCGCGGAGGGCGCGGAGGGCGACGGCGAGGGCAGCGGCGCGGTGCTCGTCGGGTACGGCGTGGCCGCGCACGGTGCGCTGCGCCGACGCCGCGGGGCGTCGTCGTCGGTCGCGACCGGCACGGCCGCCGGCGGCCCGTCGACCACCACCACCGCCGAACCGCCCGCGGCCGCCGCTCCCGCGCGATCGGCCGACGGCGCGCGCGTACTCGCCAAGCCGCCCGTCCGACGCCTCGCCAAGGACCTCGGGGTCGACCTCGCCACGGTGACCCCGACGGGCCCCGGCGGGATCGTCACGCGGGAGGACGTGCTCACCCGGGCCGAGGCGAACCAGGGCCGGGAGCTCACCGACTACCCGACCGACGAGCCGTGGCTCGCCTCGGGCACGGTCTCCCCGGACGGCCGCAGCACGCGGGTGCCGGTGCGCTCGGTGCGCAAGCGGACCGCCGAGGCCATGGTCGCCAGCGCGTTCACGGCGCCGCACGTGTCGGTCTTCCACACCGTCGACGTGACCCGCACGATGAAGCTCGTCGCCCAGCTGCGCCAGGACCGGGAGTTCGCCGACGTCCGGGTGACGCCGCTGCTCATCGCGGCGAAGGCGCTGCTGCTCGCCGTGCGCCGGCACCCGGAGGTCAACGCGAGCTGGGTCGACGAGACCCAGGAGATCGTCTACAAGCACTACGTCAACCTCGGCATCGCCGCGCAGACGCCCCGCGGCCTGGTGGTCCCGAACATCAAGGACGCGCACCGGCTGAGCCTGCACGACCTCGCCGCCGCCCTGGCCGACCTCACCGCCACCGCGCGGGCCGGCCGGACGACGCCCACGGACATGTCCGACGGCACCATCACCATCACCAACGTCGGGGTCTTCGGGATCGACACCGGCACGCCGATCCTCAACCCCGGGGAGTCCGCGATCCTCGCGTTCGGGGCGGTCCGCGAGCAGCCCTGGGTGCACAAGGGGAGGATCCGCAAGCGCCACGTCACCCAGCTCGCCCTGTCCTTCGACCACCGGCTCATCGACGGGGGCCTGGGCTCCCGGCTGCTGGCCGACGTCGCCGCCGTGCTCGAGGACCCCGCCAGGGGCCTGGTCTGGGGCTGACCTCCCCCGTCGGGGCGCTTGGTCCCCTTGTCGGCACCCCGGGACCGGAGTAGACCGGGCAGTGACGCCGACGACCCGGCGCCGCGGTGCCCGCGGGCACCGGCCTGGGGCTGGAGAAGGGTGGGGACATGACCGGCCGCGTCGTGCACTTCGAGATCCCGTTCGACGAGTCCCGGCGCGCCCGGGCCTTCTACACCCAGGTCTTCGGCTGGGAGTTCGCCCCGTGGGAGCAGGACCCCGGCTACCTCATGGTCAGCACCGGCCCGACGCCGGAGACCGGCCCGACCGAGCCGGGGTTCATCAACGGCGGCCTCATCGAGCGGGAGGAGTCCGTGGGCCGCGTGCCCGTCGTCGTCATCGACGTGGAGGACATCGACGCGACCCTGGCCCGGATCGAGGCCCAGGGCGGTCGGCCGCTGCGCGAGAAGCTGCCCGTCGGCGACATGGGGTTCAGCGCCTACTTCGAGGACAGCGAGGGCAACGTCGTCGGCCTGTGGGAGAGCGCCGCCGAGCAGTCCCCCGTCCGACGTCGTGTCACGGTCCGGTCAGGTGCAGACCGGCAACGGACATGTCGGACAGCCCGGGCGCGCAGGTGGCCCGTCCGAACCAACGGCCGAGGGGAACGGCCATGACGGGTCGCGTCGTGCACGTCGAGATCCCGGGATGCCGACGACGCCGCCGCGTGCTCGACTCGGGGACGGACCCGTCCGCCACCGTCCGGAGGCCACCATGCACCGCCCCGCCGCGTTCGTCCTCTCACTGCTCACGGCCGTCGCCCTCTCCGGCTGCGCGAGCGGGGACGAGCAACCCGAGACGGCGACCGACCGGGACCTCGAGGTGGAGGATCTCTCCCCGACGGCGAGCCCGGAGCCGTTCGACGCGGGGTCGGACGCCGTTCCCGCCCAGTGCGTCCGCCTCTCGCCCTCACCCGACGGCCGCTACCCGGTGGGCGACGCCGGCATCGTGACCGTGGTGCTCGACGACTCCGGCGGGGCGCTCGTCCTCGAGGACGTCGAGGCGGCCGAGGGCTGGCAGCACGAGGTCGCCCGGGAGGAGGACACCCACGTGGACGTCCGGTTCACCCCGGACGACGCCGCCACGGCGACCTCGGCCCTCGTGGCGACGATCGACGCGGCCGGCACCGACGAGCAGCCCGAGGTGCTCGTCGAGTACTGCGACGAGGTGTCCTGACACCACCCCACCCGACCCCGGGGCCCGCGGCTGAGACGGCGCGTCGCACGGTGCCGGAGGGGCCCGGCGGCGCACGTACGCTGACCAGGTGCCCTCCCCCGCGTCGCCGACCACCCCCCGGCCCGGCACGGCCCGGCCGGCCGCGGTCCCCGCGCTGACGGCCCGAGCCGGCCTGGTCGCGGGGGCCGTGCTCACGGTCGCGGCCGCGCTGCTCGCGGCCCTCCTCGTGGGCATCACGGCACCCAGCGGCCTGGCAGACCCGGGCGCCGTCGTCCGCTGGGGGACGTCCGTGGTCACGGCGGTGGGCCGGGTCGCCGGAGCCGTCGTCGTCGGGGCGCTGCTGCTCGCGGCGGCGGTCCTGCCGCGCGGGACGGGCCGCGTGGCCTCGGACGGCCGCGCGTGGCCGGCGACCGTCCTCGTCGCAGCGGTGGCGGCCGGCGTCTGGACGATCGCCGCGATCGGCGACCTCGTGCTCGGCTACGCGACGGTGAGCGGCACCCCGCCCTCGTCCGCGGGCTTCGGCGCCGAGCTCGGGCTGTTCGTCACGCAGGTGCCCATGGGACGCACCCTCGTCGCGGTCGTCGTCCTCGCCGCCCTGGTGTGCGTGGTCGCCCTGCTGGTCACGACGCCGCGCGGTGCCCTGCTCGCCGGGCTGACCGCCCTGGCCGTCCTCGCGCTGCAGTCGCAGACGGGCCACGCCGCCGGCGACGCCAACCACGACCTCGCCGTGACGTCGATGTTCCTGCACCTGTCGGGCGCGGCGATCTGGGTGGGCGGCCTCGCGGCGCTGGCGCTGGTGGCGCACCGGCTCGAGGACGACCTGCGGCCCACGGTCGCGCGGTTCTCCCCCGTCGCCGGCTGGGCGTACCTGGCGATCACGGTCTCGGGCCTGGTCAACGCGGGCCTGCGGCTCGGCGGTCCCGGCGACCTGCTGGGGACGGCCTACGGCCGCCTGCTCCTGGTCAAGGTCGCGCTCTTCGCGCTGCTCGGCCTCGCCGGCCTCGCGCACCGGCGCGCCGTCATCCCCCGCCTGCAGCCGACGGCGTCCGGGCGCGCGCCGGCGCTGTTCTGGCGGCTGGTCGCCGTCGAGATCGCGGTCCTGGGGGCGATCTCCGGGCTGTCGGCCGTGCTCGGGGACACCCCGCCGCCCGTCCCGCAGGCCCGCACCGGCGAGCTGACGCCGGCCGAGATCGTCACCGGCCACCCGCTGCCGCCGCCCCCGACGACCGAGCTGTGGCTGACGTCGTTCCGGTGGGACCTGCTCGTCGCGTTCGGCTGCGCCGCGGGCCTGGTGGTCTACGTGCGCTGGGTCCGCCGGCTGCGCGCCCGGGGTGACCGGTGGCCGGTGTCCCGGACGCTGAGCGCCGTCGTCGGCCTGCTGCTGCTGGCCTGGGTGACGTCCGGGGGGCCGGCCGTGTACGGGCACATCCTGTTCAGCGCGCACATGATCCAGCACATGATCATGGTGATGGTCGTGCCGATCTTCCTCGCGCTGTCGGCCCCGGTGACGCTCGCGTCCCGGGCGCTGCCCGTGCGCAAGGACGGCTCGCGCGGCCCCCGGGAGTGGCTGCTCGGCACCGTGCACTCGCGCTGGGCGACCTTCTTCGCCAACCCGCTGGTCGCCGCGGTGAACTTCGCCGGCTCGATGGTCGTCTTCTACTACACGCCGGCCTTCGAGCTCGCCCTGACGACGACCCTCGGGCACCTGCTGATGGTCGTGCACTTCACGCTCGCCGGGTACCTCTTCGTCAACGCGCTCGTCGGGGTCGACCCCGGCCCGACGCGCCCGGCGTACCCGATCCGGCTGGTGCTGCTGTTCGGGACGATGGTGTTCCACGCCTTCTTCGGCGTCGCCCTCGTCACCCAGGAGGTGCTGCTCGTCCCCGAGTGGTTCGGGCTGCTCGGGCGGCCCTGGGGCCCCTCGGCGCTGGAGGACCAGCGCGACGGCGGGGCCATCGCGTGGGGCATCAGCGAGGTGCCGATGCTCGCCCTGGCCATCGGGATCGCCATCGCCTGGACCCGCGACGACGAGCGGACCGCCCGGCGGCAGGACCGCGCCGCCGACCGCGACGGCGGCCAGGAGCTGGCCGCCTACAACGCGATGCTCGCGCGGATGGCCGAGCGCGACGAGGCCCGCTGACGGCCCGCTGATCTGCACCTCGGCGCGCTCTCACCCGCTCTCGGGAGGCGGGATCCGCCGTCCGGCGACATGATCGTGCCTGTCGGGCGACCGCGTCCGGAACAAGGAGGCACGAGCATGGGAATCGGATCGGGGATCTTCCTGATCGTCGTCGGCGCGATCCTGGCGTTCGCGATCGCTCCGGAGACCTGGGAGGTCGTGAACCTCAACATCGTCGGCTACATCATGATCGCCGGCGGGATCCTGGCCCTCGTCCTGGGCCTGGTCCACAACCAGCAGCGCACGCACACCGCGCACCGCGTCGAGCGCTACGACGAGGGCCAGCCGCCGCCCGCGTACTGAGCGACGGCCACAGGCGGACGCACCGCGCGGGACCCCTCCGGTCCCGCGCGGTGCGTGTCTGTGCGGCATCGGGCGGCACCGGGCTCGGCGCCGGAAACGGTCAGGCGTCCAGGATCCCCCGGATGATGCTGTCGCCGGAGTGCGCCGGGTCACCGTCGTACGGCTCGTCGGAGACGTCGACGACGGGGAACTCGGACAGGTCCAGGCTCGCCGGGACGACGAACCGCCCCTCGGTGCCCTCGAGGATGCCGAGGCTGACCAGGCGGGTGACCTCGCGGTCGATGAGCCACACCTCGCGGTAGCCCTGGAGGTCATCGCCGCCCTCGAGCGTGACGACGAGCTCGCGGGTCCCGTCGGCCGTCTCCTCGACGACCGCCGAGCCGCCCGCGTCCCAGCCGGGCAGCGGGTCGAGCACGCCCTGCGCGACGACGACGCCCTCGGGCTGGCCCGAGCCGTCCGCCCCGCCGACGAGCACACCGCCCACGCCCCCGACGACCAGGCCCACGGCTGCGGCGGCGCCGAGCCACGCGCCACCCCGTCCGGGCACAGCCCCGGCGCGGCGCGCCCGGCGCTCGGCGAGCTCGTCGCGCGGCGGGGCGACCTGGCCCGGCAGCGGCGCAGGGCGGGTCGCCGAGGTCTCGGGGTCGAGCCCGCTGCTCAGCGACAGCGCGCCGCGGATCCCCTCCCAGACCTGCGGAGGCGGCATGACGAGGGCGTCGGCGGCGGTGACACCCCGTGCGACACCGACGGTGGCGGCGAGCGAGGCCACCTCCTCGGCGCACTCCTGACAGGTGGCCAGGTGCGCCCGGGCGTCGTCGTCGGCCGCTGGTTCGCCCAGGGCGACGAGCGCGATGACCTCAGGGTCGACGTGCTGCACCATCCACCTCCAATCGGTCGCGCAGACGCAGCAGGCTGCGTCGGATGTGGCTCTTGACGGTCCCGAGCGGTATCTCGAGCCGGCGGGAGATCTGGTCGTGGGTGAGGTCCTCGTAGAAGGCGAGGGCCATGATCGTGCGCTGCGGCTCGCCGAGGCGGCTCAGCTCGTCCGCCACCGTGAGCCGCTCCGCCACCTGGGCCGTCTCGGCCTGGGCGACGGGTTCCACCGTCGCGACGGCGGCGAGCTGGTCCCGCCGCTCGCGCGCTCGGCGGGCGTGGACGTCGGCGATCGCGTTCCGGGCGATCCCGGTCAACCAGCCCGGCAGGGCGCGGGTCGCGTCGTAGCCGGAGCGGCCCCGCCACGCGTTGACGAACACCTGCTGGGTGACGTCCTGGGCGTCGGTCTCGTCGCGCAGCGACCGCAGGGCGAGGGTGTGCACGAACGCCGACCACCGCCGGTAGGCCTCCGCCAGCCCCACCTCGTCCCCGGCCGCGAAGGCGCGCGCCACCTCGGCGTCGTCCCAGGTGGACGGCGCCCGCACGAGATGCACCTCGGTGGCGGTCAGCGGCTTCCCCCTCGTGCGGAGCGGCACGCGCAGCGCCGCGACGGTCCCCGCGCTCATCACACCCTCGGCTCCGCCGTGACGATGACGTTGTCCGAGTAGCTCTGAGCGCCTCGGTCGAACGTACCACCGCACGTGATCAAGACCAGCCGCTTGCCACCCTGCCGGACGAACACGTCCTCCCACTCGACGGTGGGCTTGGGGACCCGACGCACCTCCACGACCGAGAACGTCTGCGTCGTCCCGTCCTCGAGCGTCACCTCGACGGGGTCCCCGACGGCGACGTCCCGCAGGCGGGCGAACGGGCCGGTGCCGCCCGTGGCGATCGAGTCGACGTGGGCGGCGATGACCGACGTGCCGCTCTCCTGCGCCGGGGAGGCGCCGTACCGGTACCAGCCGCCGACCTCCGCCAGCGGCGGGATCTCCATCTGGCCGTCGTCCTGGACCCCGACGGGTTCGACAGGGATGGCCACGTCGATGCTGGGCACCGCGACACCGACCGGCTGGACCACGCTCTCGACCTCGAACGAGGACAGGTCCGCACGGCGCACCGGGACCTCGACCGCGGGCCGGGCGGGCGTGGGCTCCGCGGCGGGCTCGCCGGTCGGCTCCGCGGTCGCCACGACCTCCGGCGGGGCGGCGCCGGCCGGTTCGTCGGCCGAGCCGTCGGCACACCCGGCGAGCACCAGCGCCCCGAGGGCCGTCGCGGCCGCCGTGCGCAGGGCGCGGTGCGGGGTGCGGCGGGGGCGGGGCGTCGACATGCGGGTGGTCCTCCTGGGCTGCGGGTGCCGGGGTCCGGCGCGGTGGGCAGATGGGTCGGAGTCTGGGCGAGCGCGGCTGAGAGGCACCTGGCAGCAGGGCCGGCCGGACCGGCCCGGCGGCGGTCGCCCCCGCCCGGTCCCGGCGCGCCGACGGGCCCGTCGGCGCGACGGGCCCGCGGCGTGCGGGTCGAGCGGTGAGCCGGGGGTGCGGAGCCCAGGAAGGGGGACGGGGTCCGCACCCCCGGCCGGCGGGTCAGTCGTTCTTCACCGCGACCGTCTGGCGACGGACGGCGAAGGCGACACCCGCGGCCGCGAGCAGCGCCGCGCCGACCACCCAGGGGGTCGACGACTGCTGCGCGGCCAGACCCAGCTCGCCGGAGGGGACGCCCGACGGAGCCGAGTGCAGACCGTCGATCGTCTGGATCGCGAGGTCGAGGTTCCCGTCCTCGAGCGAGCCCCACGCGTAGACGATCGTGTTGACGCCCTCGGCGACGGTGACGTCGGCCGGGCCGATGACCGGGTCGGTGGTGCCCGCGGCCGCGACGGCGGCGGAGACGGTGCCGGCCGGCAGGTCCAGGACGCCCTCGTCGCCGTTGGCGACGCCCTCGAGGACCGGCGAGTCACCGGCGAGGATGTCGACCTCCGGCGCCGCGGCCGTGTGGCGGACCGTCAGGCGGCCCTCGCCGGCGGCGGTGGTGGAGATGTCGTTGGTGAACAGGGCCGCGGTCGGGGCCCCGTCGGCGTCGAGGTGCGCCACGGCGGTGTAGTTCATCCCCGCCTCGAGCGGCAGGTCGATCGGGCCGAGGACCGGCTCGCTGTCGTCCGCGGCGTCCGCGGCGGTGATCGCCACGGTGTAGGTGCCCGCCGGGAGGGCGAGCGGCCCGGCCAGGTCGCCGGGCTCGAAGTCGTCCAGCGTGAGGTCGCCGTTGACGTAGACGTCCACGGTCAGGTCCGGCACGCCGTGCAGGACGGAGAGCTGGGCCTCGTGGCTGTCGGCGGCCGCAGGGACGGCGCCCGTGAGGGCAAGGGCGAAGCCGGCTGCGGTGCCGGCGATGAGGCGCTTCCGCATGGTGTTCCTCCTGGGTCAGGCCCGTCTCGGGGTCTGGGAACGTGCTGACACCCCTACTACCGGCCCGAGGGCGCGCCCGGATGCAGGAAGTTTCAACTTTCTTGGCGGGGCACCCGGCCCCCGTCGCGCGGCTCCGCCCCGAGCAGGCGCAGGGGCACCGGGGCGTCCGCCGGCCCGAGGTCCGGCGTGGTGAAGAGGGTGGGCGTCGTCGTCCCGCCGACGGACATCGGCAGCACCTCGACCTCGAGCTCGTCCAGGACGCCCGCGCGCAGCAGGGCTCCGCTGAGCCGGGCGCCCGCCGTCACGACGACGGTCTGCGCGCCGAGCACCTCGCCGAGGGCGCGCACGGCCTGCGGCAGCACGACGCGCTGCTGCCCGACCACGAGGTAGGGGATCCGCTCGCGCCGCAGGTAGGCCAGGTAGGCCGACGGTGTCGCCGTCGCGACGAGGACGAGGAGGTGCCAGCCGGCCCAGGCGTCGTCGGGGAACTCCTTGTACTGCCAGCGCACGCGCCCGCGGCTGTCGGTCACGGCGAGCCAGCCGCGGGTCGCCCGTGCGCGGACGTCGTCGGGGACCCAGTGCTCGTGCAGGTCGTCGGCCGCGTCCACCGGCGGCAGCGGGGCCGGCGCCGCCTCGTCGGTGACGAAGGACCCGGCGCCCTCGAGGAAGACCTGCGGGGCCAGGCGGGCCATCAGCTCCGGGTACGGGTCGCCCTGCGGCCAGCGGTTGTCCGCCAGGAGCGGGGTGGCGGCCGAGACGGCCATCCGCCCGTCGACCGACGTCTGGGCGTGCAGGACGACGCGGGGCAGGCGTGCGGCAGCGGGCATGGCGGCCTCCTCCCCGCCAGTGTGCGACGACGGCGGCGCACCGGCACCGGTCGTTCGTCCCGTCCGGCGCGCGGGGGCGTCGGCTCAGCCCGCGAGGTCGCCGACGTCGCCCAGGTCGTCCTGGGCCGCGGCGCCCGCGAGCCGGGGGGACCGGGCGGTGCCCTCGGCGTCGGCGGCGCTGTCGGTGCTCCCGGGACCGGCGGCTCGGCCGGCGCGAGCGGCGTCCGGGGCGACGACGTCGGCGACCGCGGCGGTGACGTTGTCCCGCGCGTCGGCCTCCTCGGCGGCGGCGAGCAGCGCGTCGACCGCCTCCCGCGGGCCGGCGGCGTCGGCGAGGACCTCCAGGCACCGGCTCTCGTCGACGTGGTCCGTCAGCCCGTCGCTGCACAGCAGCCACCGGTCCCCGGCCCGCGCCTCGATCTCGCGGAGCTGGAGGCCCGGCGGGTCCTCGGGGGACCCGGTGAGCGAGCGGAGGATGACATTGCGGTGCGGGTGGTCGACCGCTTCAGCCGGCCCGATCTCGCCGGAGTCGAGGAGCAGCTGGACGAGCGAGTGGTCGCGCGAGACCCGCCGCCCCGTCCCGTCGCGCAGCAGGTAGGCGCGCGAGTCCCCGATGTGCACGAGGCGGACCGTGCCCTCGCCGCACACGACCGCGGTGAAGGTCGTGCCCATGCCGGCCAGCGACGGCTCCCGCTCGTACCGGCGGCGCAGCTCCTCGTTCGCGTCCGTCACGCAGCGGCCCAGGTCCGTGATGGGGGCGGCGCAGACGTCCGCGAGCGCGTCGAGGTCGGCGAGGAAGCGCCGCACCACGGTCCAGGAGGCGACGTCGCCGCCCACGTGGCCCCCGACGCCGTCGGCGACGACGACGGCCGCGTCCGTGCAGCCGGCGGAGTCCTGGTTGGACCTGCGGTGGTTGCCCGTGGCGGAGCCGATCGCGGCGTCGAGCGCCCACGACTGCCCCACCGGTCCCTGCTCCCCCGTGTCCACCGAGGAACCGTACCCCCGGCCGGTCCGGCGCGCGGGGTGGGGCCGCGCGTCCCGGCCGTTCCGTGTCGGCGGCGG
>JACIXM010000465.1 GCA_014360395.1 Actinotalea sp. | reverse complement strand
CGCTGGCGGCCGCTGAGCGCGGCGCGCGGGGCTTCGCGTTCGCCTCCGGGCTCGCGGCGGAGGACACCCTGCTGCGGGCGGTCCTGCGCCCGGGGGACCACCTGGTCGTGCCCGACGACGCCTACGGCGGCAGCTACCGCCTCATCGCCCGCGTGTTCGCGCCGTGGGGCGTCGAGCACACCGCCGTGGACCTCAGCGACCTCGACGCGGTGGCGGCGGCGATCGAGCCCGGCCGCACCAAGGTCGTCTGGGTGGAGACCCCGACGAACCCGCTGCTGGGTGTCAGCGACATCGCCGCGATCGCCGCGCTGGCGGGCGCCGCGGGCGCCGTCCTGGTCGTCGACAACACCTTCGCCACGCCCTACCTGCAGCAGCCGCTGGCGCTGGGGGCCGACGTCGTCGTGCACTCCACCACCAAGTACATCGGGGGGCACAGCGACGTCGTGGGCGGTGCCCTCGTGGTCGGGGACGGCGCCCAGCTCCCGGTCGGGCTCGAGGGCCCGACGGGGACGACCGACCTCGCGGACGCCGTCGCGTTCCACCAGAACGCCTCCGGCGCGGTCGCGGGCCCGTTCGACGCCTGGCTCACGCTGCGGGGGCTGCGCACCCTGGCGGTGCGGATGGACCGGCACTGCGCCAACGCCGACGCCGTCGCGCGGTTCCTCGACGGCCACGACGCGGTCCGGCAGGTCATCTACCCGGGCCTGCCCTCGCACGCCGGGCACGAGCTGGCCGCACGGCAGATGACCGGCTTCGGGGGGATGGTCTCCTTCCGTGTGGGGAGCCGGGAGAAGGCGCTCGACGTGTGCGACCGCACCCGCGTGTTCACGTTGGCGGAGTCCCTCGGGGGCGTGGAGTCGCTCATCGAGCACCCCGGCCAGATGACGCACGCCTCGGTCGCCGGGTCGCCCCTGGAGGTCCCCGACGACCTGGTGCGCCTGTCCGTGGGCATCGAGGACGTGGCGGATCTCGTCGCGGACCTGACCCAGGCGCTCGCATGAGCGCACCGGCGGGGGGCGGAGGGGCGGACCCCCGCCCGGTCCTGGACTCCGTCCCGCGCTCCGTCCAGGTCGCCGCCGCCTGGGCCTGGCGCGTCATCGTCATCGCCCTCGCGGTCGCGGCCATCATCGTCGGGCTGTCGGTCGGCAAGGTCATCTGGGTGCCGGTCGTCATCGCCCTGCTCCTGACCGTGCTGCTCAACCCCGTGACCGACTGGCTCGTCCGCGTGGCGCGGATGCCGAGGGTGCTCGCGGCGGCCCTGTGCGTCATCGGCCTCGTCCTCGTGGTCGTCGGCCTGCTCACGCTCGTGGGCCGCCAGCTCGTCATGGGCTTCGGCGAGCTCGCCGGCCAGGCCCAGGAGGGCTTCCGGGCGCTGCTGGCCTACCTCGCCGAGAGCCCGCTCGGCATCGACGCCGAGCAGATCGAGGGCTACCT
>JACIXM010000464.1 GCA_014360395.1 Actinotalea sp. | reverse complement strand
CGGAGGGCGCCGCCGCGGCGGGTGCCGCCCCGGCCCGGGCCGCCGCCTCGAGGCGTGCGGCGTCCCTCCCGGGCGCGAACCCGTCCAGCACACCGGTCCGGAACAGGGCGTCGGCGAGCAGCTTGCCGAGCACGCCGCACAGCAGCAGGCCGCTCGCGAGCTGGAGCCCGATGCGCAGCGCGAGCAGGTCCTGGGTCCACCAGGAGAACATCGTCGCGGCGTAGACGAAGTTGGCCCCCACCCCCGTCACGCCCGAGGCCAGGAACGTCGGCCACCCGTAGCGGCGGTACCGGGTCAGCGCGAAGGCGAGCTCCGCCCCGGCGCCCTGCACGAACGCCGCCAGCAGGAGCATCGGGCCGACCGGCGAGCCGAGGAAGGCGAACTCCACGAAGGCCGCCGCGATCTCGGCGACGACCCCCGCGCCCGGTCGCCGGACGACGAAGATCGCGAGCGGGGCGACCACGATCCAGCCACCCATCAGCGCGTTCTGCGCCAGGTCCCCGAAGGGGCCCATGAGCAGCTGCAGCCCGCCCCAGGCCTGGACCAGCGCCCAGTAGAGGAAGCCGAACACGGCGCCCAGCACCGCGAGCACCATGAGGTCCCGCAGCGGCCACGGCCCCCGGGCACGCTCCCCCTGCGAGCGTGCCCGGGACGCACCGGCGCTCACCGGGCGGCCCGGGCGCTCGGGCTGCCGACGCTGACCGTGGCGTGGGCGGCGACGTGCGCCACCTCCCGGCCGACACCGGTCCAGGTGTCGACGACCGTGGCGAGCACCTCGGCGAGGTCGCCGTCCAGGCGCGTGGCGAAGTTCTCCGCCCCTGCGTAGGTGCCACGCTCCTGCGCGGCCTCGATCGCGGCGAGGATCGGGCCCATGGCGTCCGCCGTCCCGAGCGGGTAGAGCGCCCAGTGCGCGGACGCGCGCACGCCGCTCGGCACGAGCTCGACGGGTGCGACGCGGACGAGCTCGCCCGGCGGCAGGTCGCAGCCGACCTCCCCGGGGCAGCCGCGGGAGAGGGCGAGCGTGGCGACCACGTGGCCGGTCGGGGTGACCCGGGCGGCGTGCGCGACGAGCTCCGCGACGAAGGTCGCCACGTCCTGCTCGCTGCCGCGCAGGAGCGTGGAGACGTCGTCGGTGCGGACCGTGACGTGCGGCGCCGCGGCCCGCGCCGCGCTCAGCGCGGAGAGGATGACCGGGACGAAGTCGTCGGTGGCCGGGTGGAGCGTCACCCGGGCACCGACGCCCAGGCGGACGTGGTCGGGCGCGTCGCGCGTCGGTGCGGGACGGGGGGCGCCGGCGGTGCTGCTGGACAGGGTGGTCACGGGATGCCTCCAGAGGGTGCACGGACCCCCGGACAGCACGGCACGGCCTCGGCAGTGCCTCGCCCAGCTCCCTACGCCGGCATGAACCGGATCAGGTTCCACGGGTCAGTGGCTCGACCTCTCGGTCCGACCACACTCTCAGCGCGTCCGCGCTCCCCGGGGGCTTGTCGCGCCCGACCCTACGCGGGTCATGGGAGGTGTCACAAGCCCCGCCGAGCGCAACGAGCGACCCGGCCGACCCGGCGCTCGCGCTCGCGCTCGAGGGAGACGGTCAGAGCGGCACGACCCGGTAGCGGCGGTTGCGCAGCGAGGGGTTCGTCTCCCGCACCTCGCTCACCCGGTCGCGCCGCAGCTCCGCCACGGCGGCGGCGACCACCGGCGCTGCCCCGGCCGACGGCGCGCCGTCCACGAGACCCCCGGTCGGGGACGGCGCCCGCTCCGGCGCCCCCGCCTCGGCGAGCA
>JACIXM010000463.1 GCA_014360395.1 Actinotalea sp. | reverse complement strand
GCTCCGCCACGGCGGCGGCGACCACCGGCGCTGCCGCGGCCGACGGCTCGCCGTCCACGAGACCCCCGGTCGGGGACGGCGCCCGCTCCGGCGCCCCCGCCTCGGCGAGCACGACGCCCGCCGGGTCGATGACCAGGGACGCGCCCGTGACGCCGTGGCCCTGCTGGGCCGCAGCGACGACGTAGGTCGTGTTCTCGATGGCCCGGGCCCGCAGCAGCGTCAGCCAGTGGTCGGCCTTGTGCTCGCCCCAGGCCCAGGCGGCGGGGACGACGACGACGTCCGCACCGGCGTCGACGAGACGGCGGGCCGCCTCGGGGAACCGCAGGTCGTAGCAGGTCATGACCCCGAGGTGCAGCCCCTCGACCGCGACGACGACGGGCGGTGCAGCGGGGTCCCCCGCCTCCAGGCGCTCGGACTCGCGGTGACCGAAGGCGTCGTAGAGGTGCACCTTGCGGTAGTCCCCCACCAGCCGGCCGCCCTGGAGGACGACGACGGCGTTCTGGGCCCGGTCCGCCCGGTGCCCCGGCACGCAGGTCCCGGCGACGACCGTGATGCCCGTGCGGGCGGAGACCTCCTGCAGGGCGGTGACGAACGGCCCGTCGAGCGGCTCGGCCAGCTCCGGCGGTACGCCGCGCGGGTCGAAGGCCGCGGTGTACTCGGGCAGCACGACGAGGGCGGCGCCGTCGGCAGCGGCCGCCTCGACGGCGGCCGCGGCCTGGGCCCGGTTCGCGCCGGTGTCCCGGCCGCTCGCCAGGGCGGCCGCGTGGACGCGCACGCCGCTCACCGCCCGCCGCCCGGCGGTCCTGCCGAGCCGCCGTCCGGCTCCGCGCCGTCCGGCTCCGCGCCGTCCGGGCCCGCGCCGCGCGTCCGCGGCCGGTCCCCGTCGTCGGCGTCCGCGACGCCCTCCCCCGCGGTCCCGTCCTGCTCGGGGTCCGCCCACGGGGGCGCGGGACGCTCGGCGCCCAGGTTCACGCGCCGGAGCTTGACCACCATCGACAGCAGCAGCCCGATGAGGCCCGCGACGACGAGCGCCGTCACCGCGAACCCGACCACGCCCGGCGTCACGTCCATCGGCTCCAGGTCCGGACGCAGGCCGTCGTCCCCGCCGCCCGCGGCCAGGACCACCCGGGTGACCGCCGCGGAGGCCGCGACCGGGCCGGCGGCCATCACCGCACCCCCGCCACGTCGTCGAGGTGGATCCCGGCGAAGAGGTCCTCCTCGGGCGGTGACGTCGTCGTCGGCACGTGGGACTCCGCGAGCTCGTACTCCTCCACGGGCCACACGCGCGCCTCGATGTCCCGCGGCACCGCGAAGAAGAAGCCCTCGGGGTCGATCTGCGTCGCGTGCGCCCGCAGCGCCGCGTCCCGCGCCGGGAAGTGCTCCGCGCAGGGCACCCGCGTGGTGACGGGCCGCTCGGGCACCTCCCGCACGGCGCGCGACTCGATCCAGTCGCCGAACGGCGACTCGCGCCCCGCCTCCTGCAGCGCCTCGTGCACCGTGCGCATCCGGTGCAGGGAGAAGTCGTGGTTGTAGTAGAGCTTGAGCGGCTGCCACGGCTCGCCGTGGCCCCGGTAGCGCTCACCGTCCCCGGCGGCGTGGAAGGCCTCGAACGCGACCTTGTGGCACATGATGTGGTCGGGGTGGGGGTAACCCCCGCTCGGGTCGTACGTCGTCATGACGTGCGGGCGGAAGGAACGCACCAGCTCCACGAGCGGCGCCGCCGCCTGCTCCAGCGGGACGAGCGCGAAGCAGCCCTCCGGCAGCGGCGGGAGCGGGTCCCCCTCCGGCAGGCCGGAGTCGACGAAGCCCAGCCAGTGCTGCCGCACGCCCAGGGCCGCGGCGGCGCCCGCCATCTCCTCACGGCGGACGGATGCCAGCTCCTCGGCCGTCTGCGGCGGGTCGACGTAGCGGGGGTTGAGCACGCTGCCGCGCTCCCCGCCGGTGCAGGTGACGACGAGCACCTCCACGCCCTCGGCCGCGTACCGCGCCGTCGTCGCCGCGCCCTTGCTCGACTCGTCGTCGGGGTGTGCGTGGACGGCCATGAGGCGCAGGCCGGCGCGAGCGCCGCCGGCCGCGCCCGTCGACGCGTCCACGGGCGCTGCCGTCCCCATCGGGCGCTCGTCCTCCTGCGCAGACCCCGCTGCGGTCACCACTCCACCTCTGCTTCCTCTCGGGACGGTCCGGGTCGACGCTCTCGCATCGGTGCGCGACGGTCGACCCGGCCGAGCCACCCGGCGCACGGCGCCGGGCCCGGGCGCGGGTCCGGCGGCGTTGTCACGTCGGGGACAATGGTCGCACCACCGACCGACACGAGGAGACCGTGGCCACGATGGACCAGACGCCCCTGCGGCCGCCCCCGGGACGGTACGGGCCGGTCCCGGACGAGCGCCGCCGCCGCGCCGGGCGGACCGCCCTGTGGGCACTCGGCGTGCTGGGCGTCGCGGGCGCGCTGTGGATCGGGTTCGGCGCGGCCCGGACGCCGGTGACCTGGACGGACGTCGGCTTCACCATCGACGGCGCGGACCAGGTCGAGGTGGTCTTCGAGGTGGCGCGCATCGACCCCTCCGTCCCCGTACGGTGCACGGTCCAGGCCCTGAACCAGCAGTACGCGCAGGTCGGCGTGGTCGAGGTCGACGTCGCTGCGGCGTCCTCCACGGCGGTGCGGCTGAGGACCGTCGTCCGCACCTCCGAGCAGGCCGTCACGGGCATCGTCGACACGTGCGAGGTCGTCGACCGCTGAGCGGCCGTCCGACGTCCGCACAGGTCGGCCGCCCGATCCGGGCTACACTGGACGTTTCCCGCGCCCGAGGGGCGTTGCACACCGTGGTGTGACCTGCGCCCGCACGAGGGTCGCCGCGCCGAGGCGCGGCACGTCGGCCGGGCAGCGGCCACCACCATCCGACGCCCGGCGTCGTGTGCACCGCGTCCGGGCGTGCACCACGAGCACGTCGGGGCGACCGGGACGGCCGACCGACGAACACAGCTTCAGACCGCAGCAGTACCCGACACAGCATCGAGGAGTGCCCGGCGCCGACCGCGCCGCACGACGAGGAGCTCGAAAGGAGCGACCGTGACCGAGTCCACCACCGTCACCTGGCTGACCCAGGAGGCGCACGACCGCCTGACCGCCGAGCTCCACCAGCTGACGACGGTCGGCCGGCGCGACATCGCCGAGAAGATCGAGGCGGCGCGCTCGGAGGGCGACCTCAAGGAGAACGGCGGCTACCACGCGGCCCGCGAGGAGCAGGCCAAGCAGGAGGCGCGCATCCAGCAGCTCCAGGAGATCCTGCGCAACGCCGTGGTCGGGGAGGCCCCGCCCGACGACGGCGTGGTCGAGCCCGGCATGGTCGTCACCGCGACGGTGGCCGGCGACCGCATGACGTTCCTGCTCGGCTCCCGCGAGGTCGCCGACGGCACGGACATCGAGGTCTACTCCGAGAGGTCCCCGCTCGGCGCCGCGATCATCGGCCGCTCGGCGGGCGACGAGACGTCGTACGAGGCGCCGACCGGCCGCCAGATCCCCGTGGTGATCCACGAGGCGAAGCCCTTCCAGCCCTGACAGGGACGCCCTGACCGACGGCCCCCGTGCTCCGGCGCGGGGGCCGTCGACGTCCCGAGGACGGTCGGCTCAGCCGTCGGTGACGCGGTAGCCGGCGGCGCGCAGCCGCTCGACGACCTCGGCGCTGTGCTGCGGCCCCCGGGTCTCGACCTGCAGCCCGACCTCGACCTCGTCGATCGCGAGGTCGACCCCGGTCCGGACGTGCCCGACGTGGGTGATGTTGCCGCCGACCGACGCGACCTCCCCGACCATCGCCGCGAGCCGTCCCGGCCGGTCGTCGACCCGCACCCGCAGCTGCAGGTAGCGCCCTGCGGAGGCGAGCCCGTGCCGGACGACGCGCAGCAGGAGCAGCGGGTCGATGTTGCCACCGGAGAGCACGACGACCGCCGGGGTCCGCACCGGGTGCCCGGCCAGGATCGACGCGACGCCCGCGGCGCCCGCCGGTTCCACGACGGTCTTGGACCGCTCGAGGAGCATGAGCAGGGCGCGGGACAGGTCCTCCTCCGACACCGTGCGCACCGGGACGTGCCGGTCGTGCAGGAGCCGGAAGGGGACGTCGCCCGGCCGGCCGACGGCGATGCCGTCCGCCATGGTCGAGCGCAGCGGCACCGTCAGCGGGCGGCCCGCCTCGAGCGAGGGCGGGTAGGCCGCGGCAGCAGCCGCCTGGACGCCGACCACCTCGACCTCGGGGTGGTCGTCCCCCAGGGCGGCGACGATGCCCGCCGCCAGCCCGCCCCCACCGACGGGCACCACGATCGTCCGGACGTCCGGCACCTGCTCGAGGATCTCGCGGCCCACGGTCCCCTGACCGGCCACGACGTCGGGGTGGTCGAAAGGGTGGACCAGGACGGCACCGGTCCGCTCGGCGTGCTCCTGCGCGCGCGCCAGGGCGTCGTCGACGGAGTCCCCGCCGAGCTCGACGTGAGCGCCGTACTGCTGCGTGGCGGCCACCTTGGGCAGCGCCGCTCCCTGGGGCATGAAGACCGTCGCCCGGACGCCCAGGCGGCCCGCAGCGAGCGCGACGCCCTGGGCGTGGTTGCCGGCGCTGGCCGCGACGACGCCGCGGGACCGCTCCTCCTCGGACAGCCGGGAGAGCCGGACGAACGCGCCCCGGACCTTGTAGGAGCCGGAGCGCTGGAGGTTCTCGCACTTCAGCAGCACGGGACCGCCGGCGAGCGTCGAGACGGCGCGGCTGTCGAGCACCGGGGTGCGGCGGGCGACGGACTGCACGAGCTCGGCCGCCGCGGCGACGTCGGCCGGGCCGAGGCGGTCAGCGGTCACCGGCCGTCCCCGTCGTCACCGGTCCCGCTCCCGGACGCCGCCGGCGCCGCGGTGGCGTCCCCGCGCGGGCCGAGAGCACCCCCCGCCGTCGCGCCGTGGGGCGCCGAGGCACGGATGCGTCGGGGTGGCTCGGGCGGCGGGGCGGAGAGCCGTTCCAGTCGCCGGTCCAGACCGCCCGGGTCCCGGCCGAGCCAGGGGAACTTGTCCTTGCCGTGCAGGTAGAGCACCACCGTGTTGAGCGTGGCCGTCAGCGGGACGGCCAGCAGCGCGCCGAGGATCCCGGCGGTGAGCGACCCCGCGGTCACGGCGAGCAGGACGGCGACCGGGTGGAGGGAGACGGCGTGCCCCAGCAGCAGGGGCTGGAGGACGTTGCCCTCGAGCTGCTGCACCCCCAGCACGATGAGGAACATGATCACGGCCGCCCCCGGTCCCTGGTCGACCAGGGCGACCAGCACGGCGATGGCGCCGGTCGCGATCGCCCCCACGAAGGGGATGAAGGACGCGAGGAAGACCAGGACGGTCAGCGGCACGACCAGGGGCAGCCCGAGGATCGCCGCGCCCAGGCCGATGCCGATCGCGTCGACCAGCGCGACGAGGATCTGCGCGCGCACGTACGAGGAGAGGGTGACCAGGCCGCGGCGGGAGGCCTCCCAGGCCTGGTGGCGGGCGGTGGTGGGCAGCAGGCGGACGAGCCAGGCGCCGATCATCGGCCCGTCCTTGAGGAAGAAGATCAGGACGAACAGGGCGATGAGCGTCCCGGCCAGCACGCTGCCGACGGTCGTGGTCACCGCGAGCGCCCCGGAGACGATGGTGTCGCTGTTCGCCTGCAGCTGCTCCTGGGCCTGGGCGAGGTAGCCCTCGATCTGCTCGGCGTCGACGCCTAGCGGGCTCTCG
>JACIXM010000462.1 GCA_014360395.1 Actinotalea sp. | reverse complement strand
CAGGTCTCCGGCCGGCGGCTCGCCGAGGGCCGCCAGGACCGGGGCCGCGGCGCGGGCGCCGGTCAGCAGCGCCGCCATCGTGCCCAGGGTCGGGCGGCGCTCCGACACCTCCCAGTAGTCGGGGAAGGCGGGGCTCAGCCCCGTCGTCGGGTCGACGTGGTCACGGATCGCGGACACCGCGGACGTCACGAGGGGGCGCAGCTCCTCCAGCTGCGCCCCCCGCCCGGGACCGGCCGCCGCGTACCACTGCGCCACCCCCCAGAGGACCCACCCGCTGCCGTCGAGCTGGGGCGGGCGGGCGTCCGGGACGGCCCCGGTGCCCGTGGGCAGGTACCGCGCCTGCAGCACCCCGTCGACGGTGCTCAGGTCCTGCATCCGCGCCAGGTAGGCCAGCACGGCGTGGGCGTCGTCGGGGTGCCCCGTGCGCGCCAGGGCGGCCGCGGCGAACGAGGCGTCCCGGGGCCACACGTACCGCCAGTACGGGCTGCCGGCCGCGAGGGACGCCCCGTTGTCCAGGACGAGCGCGTCGAGGTCGCGCAGCGCCTGCTCGGCCATCGGCCGGTACCGCTCGGGCCCGGGCACGCTCCCCCGCGCGAGCCAGGCGTCCTGCCGCGCGCGCTGGTCGGGGTCGTCCACGACCTCGGACCCGACGGGCACGAGGCGGGGCACGCCGTCGGCGTCCAGGGCGACACCGTCGGAGTACAGCGGGATCAGCGCGTAGGAGGGCTCCACCGGGCTGCTCGCACCCGTCGTGAGCAGCCCGACGGTCAGCAGCGCGGAGCTGCCGACCAGCAGGCGACGACGGCGTCGGGTGACGGGCACCGCCGCACCCTACGCAAGATCGCCACCGCCGGACCAGGGTCGGAGGGCCCTTCCCGGCGGCCCGTCAGGCGGCTCCCCGCGCGGAGGCCGAGCGCTCGCGGTCCTCAGCGCCGCCCGAGGCCGCCTCCCGTCGCTGCGCACGCTCCAGCGCCGCGCGGCGCTCCTCCTCGGTCTCGGCGTCGATGCGCCGTGCCGCCTCCTCGTCGCGGGTGAGGTTCTCCGAGGACTCGGGGTCGAAGACGAGCAGCCGGGCGGGATCGATCCACAGCTCGGCCGTGTCACCGTCGCGGACGCGGCTCTCGGAGGACAGCACCGCGACGACCTGGCTGCGCAGGCCCTCGCCGTCGAGCTCCCGGTCCAGCTCCTCGAGCTTCTTCGCCACCTCGGGGTTCGTCTCGAACGGGATGTAGGCGTAGAGCTCGGAGCCGAGCCACTCCGTGACGTCGATGTCCGCCCGGAACGCCACGCCGCGGGAGCCGTCCTCCACGAGAGCGGCGTCCTCGACGTGCTCGGGCCGGAAGCCGACGATCACCAGGCGGCGGTCCCCCACCACGCTCCGCAGACGGTCGTCGAGCGGGACGTCGGCGAAGGGCAGGTGCAGGACGTCGTCGCGCACCTCGCCGGGGACGAAGTTCATCGGCGGGGAGCCGATGAAGCCGGCCACGAAGAGGTTGACGGGCTGCTCGTACAGCCCGCGGGGGCTCGCGACCTGCTGCAGCTCACCCTTGCGCAGGACCGCGACGCGGTCCCCGAGCGTCATCGCCTCGGTCTGGTCGTGGGTGACGTAGACCGTCGTCGTCCCCAGGCGCCGCTGCATCCGGGCGATCTCGGTCCGCATCTGCCCACGCAGCTTCGCGTCGAGGTTCGACAGCGGCTCGTCGAAGAGGAACGCGTCAGCCTGGCGGACGATCGCACGGCCCATCGCGACACGCTGGCGCTGCCCGCCGGAGAGGTTCGCCGGCTTGCGGTCCAGGTGCTCGCGCAGCTCGAGCGTGTCCGCCGCCGCCTCGACGCGCCGGCGGACCTCGTCCTGGGAGAACGTGCCTTTCGCCAGCCGCAGCGGGAAGGCGATGTTCTCGAAGACGGTCAGGTGCGGGTACAGCGCGTAGTTCTGGAAGACCATCGCGAGGTTCCGGTCGCGCGGTGCCTTCTCGTTGACGCGCCGACCGCCGATCTCGAGGTCACCGTCGGTGATGTCCTCCAGCCCGACGATCATGCGCAGCAGGGTGGACTTCCCGCAGCCGGACGGGCCGACGAGGATCATGAACTCGCCGTCCGCGATCTCCAGGCTCACGCCCTTCACGGCCGGGAACCCGTCGCCGTACTTCTTGACGATGTCCTTCAGGACGATCGAGGCCATCGGTGTCTCCTCAGGTGGTCGACGGGTGGGTGGACGGTGCGGGGGTGGGCGTGGCGGTCATCCCTTCACCGCGCCCTGGGTGAGTCCGGCGACGATCTGCCGCTGGAAGAGGACGACGAGCACCACGACCGGGATGGTCACGACGACGGCGGCCGCGGAGATGAACGCCGTCGGCTCCTCGAACTGCGAGGCGCCGGTGAAGAACGCCAGCGCCGCGGGCACGGGCCGGGCCGCCTCCGTCGAGGTGAGCGAGATGCCGTAGACGAAGTCGTTCCACGCGATGAAGAACGCGATGAGCGCCGTCGTGAAGACACCCGGGGCGGCCAGCGGGACGATCGCCCGCCGGAAGGCCTGCCACGTGGTCGCGCCGTCGACCTGGGCGGCCTGCTCCAGCTCCCAGGGGATCTGGCGGAAGAACGCCGAGAGCGTCCAGATCGAGATCGGCAGCGTCAGGGACAGGTAGGGGATGATCAGACCCGCCCACGTGTCGTACAGACCGATGTTGCGCCACAGGTTGAACAACGGCGTGACGATCGAGATCACGGGGAAGATCGAGACCCCGAGGGCCGCCGTCAGCACGACGCGCTTGCCCGGGAAGTCCAGGCGGGCGATCGCGTAGGCGGCCAGCGTGGCCAGGATCACCGCGATGGCGGTGGCGATCAGCGAGATGCCGATGGAGTTGCGCAGTGCGGACAGGAACAGGTCCTGCGCTCCGCCGACGAGGATCTGCTCGTAGGCGCCCAGCGTCGGGTTCTGGGGCAGGAACCGCCCCGACTGGAGCTCGCCGGCGGGCTTGAGGCTCGTGGCGAGGATCGAGGCCACGGGGAACAGGGCGTACAGCAGGACCAGCACGGCCACCGCCACCCACAGGACCCGCTGCCGGGTGCTCAGGCCGCTCATCACCGCTCCCCCCTCGCGCCGGCCAGATCGACCTTGAAGAGCTTGATCGCGACGACGCAGATCACGATGACGCAGGCGAAGAGCAGCACCGACAGGGCGGAGCCGAGCCCGATCTCCAGCCGGGAGATCGACTGGCGGTAGGCCAGGAGGGACAGCACCTCGGTGCCGTTCGCGCCGTTGGTCATGATGAACACGTTGTCGAAGATCCGGAACGCGTCCAGCGCGCGGAACAGGACGGCGACCATGATCGCCGCCTTCATGTTCGGGATGGTGACGCGCCGCATCCGCTGCCACCAGGTCGCGCCGTCGACGGCGGCCGCCTCGTCGAGGTCCCCGGGCACCTGCGCCAGGCCCGCGAGCAGCAGCAGGGAGATGAAGGGCGTCGTCTTCCACACCTCGGAGGCGATGATGACGAAGAGGCTCGTGCCCTGGCTGGCGAACCAGTTGAGGTCGGCGTCGATGCCCGGCACCCACTCGAACCAGCGGTTGACGTACCCCGAGCTGATGTCGAACGCGTAGAACCAGGCGAAGGCCGAGACCACCGTGATGATCCCGTAGGGCACGAGGATCGCGGTGCGCAGGAGACCCCGGAAGGTGCGGATCGCCTTGTGCATGACCAGCGCGAGCGCGAAGCCGAGCACGAGCTCGACCACCACGGAGGCGACCATGATGAGCGTCGTCACGCCGAGGGCCCGCCAGAACACCGGGTCGGTGAGGATGACGCCGTAGTTGCCGAACCCGATGAAACCCCGCTCCTCGGGCGCCGTGAGGCGGTAGTTGAAGAGCGACTCCCAGAACGCCTGCAGGATCGGGTAGAGCGTGACGGCCAGCATGACGACGAAGGCCGGCCCGGCGAGGTACCAGCCGAGGCGGGCCTCGGCACGGGCCCGCTCGGAACGAGGTGCACGGCGGGGACGACCGCCGCGACCGCGACCGGTGCCCGGCTCGACCTCGGCGGTGCGGCTCCCCTGGGCCGCGGGGACGGTCGCGCTCACAGCAGCTGCTCCCCTCGCAGGACGGCGGTGATGAACTCCCCGGAGGTCCGCGGCGTCCGGTCCGGCGCGACCGCGCCGACCGGGTGCCACGTCTCCTGCAGCCCCGCCGAGATCTCGTTGTAGAACGGCGTCTGCGGACGCGGTGCCGCCTGCTCGAGGGACTGGCGGATGAGGTCCGCCATCGGGAAGGCCTCCTGGACCTCCGGGTCCTCGTACGCCGCGGTCGCCGACGGCGGGTTGCCGTCGGAGACGAAGTACGCGGCCTGCCGCTCGGGCTCCACGATGCACAGCGCCGCCGCGAGGGCCAGGTCGGGGTGGTCGGAGAAGGCACCGACGCCGAGGTTGATGCCCCCGTACGGCGGCCGGGCCTCGCTGCCCGCGGCGACCGCGGGGTACATGGCCCAGCCGATGTCGTCCAGGACCGCCTGGTCGACCGACCCGTCCTCGACGGCGCCCTCGGTGGCGGTCCAGACGAACGGCCAGTTGACCATGAAGGAGCCGCGGTCGCCCTGGAACAGGGCCAGCGACGCGTTCTCGTCGGCGGTCGGGAGCCCGGCGCCGCCGAGGCCCTGCTGACCGATGGCCTGCAGGATCCGCGCGGCCTCACGGCCGGCGTCGCTGTCGAGGGAGAGCTCCACCTCGTCCGACGCCGCCTCGGGGTTGGCGACGATCTCCCCGCCGGCCGAGGCGACCAGCGCGTTGATCCACACCGTGAGCGACTCCGCCTTGGCGCCCTGGACGCCGAGCAGGACCTCCTGCGACGCGGCCGCCTCCATGAGCTGGTCCCAGGTGACCGGCTCGGACATGTCCAGGCCCGCCGCCTCGGCCACCGACGTGCGGTACCAGAGCAGCTGGGTGTTGGCCCAGAACGGGATCGTGACGAGCCGGTCCTCCCACGTCGCGCCCTGGAGCGCCCCCTCGACGACGCCCTCGCTCGCCTGCTCGGCGACGTCGTCGGGCACCTCCGCGAGGAAGCCGGCGTTGGCGAACTCGGGGATGAAGGGCGGGTCCAG
Organism: Actinotalea sp.; assembly: GCA_014360395.1. Lineage (GTDB taxonomy): Bacteria > Actinomycetota > Actinomycetes > Actinomycetales > Cellulomonadaceae > Actinotalea. The sequence continues at coordinate 8,889 of JACIXM010000462.1, read as the reverse complement.
GCTCATGAGGTCGATCGACGCGTCCCGGGCCGCCAGGCGCCGTGCGAGCTGCTCGCGCTGGGCGTTGGCGTCCCGCGGCAGCGTCGCGACGGCGATCCGGTACTCGCCCTCGGCGGCCTCGGTGCACTCCTGCGCGATGCGCTGCTGCCCGCCGGCGTCAGGGTTGATGTACCAGGTCAGCGTGGGCGGGCCCTCCTCGGCGCCGCAGGCCGCGGTCGTGGCGAGCAGCGCGGCGGCCAGGCCGACGGCGACGGCGGCGCGTCTGCGGACCGGTCCCGTCCGCCGGGCGGCGGAGGGCGGGTCCTGGGGCGGGCCCCCCGGTCGGCTGCGTCGTCGTGCTCGGCCGACCATCGGCGCCTCCCCTGCCTCACGGGCCGCGCACCACCCCGTCGCCGCCCTGTGGCTCATGCCTACCTGCCGTTGATCAGGTCCGCCACCGGAACGCGGCCGCCCCGGCGCGGACCCGGCGGAGCCGGGCGGCGGCACCGGCCGCCGTGCGCCACACTGGCCCGCGTGTCGAGCACCCTCACCCCGGCCCAGGCCTGGCGCGCGCTGCGTGACGGCAACGACCGCTTCCTGCGCGGGGCGATGGAGCACCCGTCCCAGGGCGTGGAGCGCCGCTCCGCGGTCAGCGGCCTGCAGGAACCGTTCGCGGTCGTCTTCGGCTGCTCGGACTCCCGCGTCGCGGCGGAGCTCGTCTTCGACCAGGGCCTGGGCGACCTGTTCGTCGTCCGCACTGCCGGCCACGTCGTCGACACGACGGTGCTCGGCTCCATCGAGTACGGCGTCCAGATGCTCGGTGCGCCGCTCGTCGTGGTCCTCGGGCACGACTCGTGCGGCGCCGTCGGGGCGGCCGTGGACGCGTTGCGCACCGGCGTCATGCCCACGGGCTTCGTCCGCGCCGTCGTCGACCGCGTCATCCCCAGCGTGGTCTCGCTGACCCGCCCCGCCGACGGCGGCGGGGGCGAGCCGCACACGTCCCTCACCCCGAGCGCCGCAGAGCTCGGGCAGGAGCACGTCCGCGTGACCGTGCGGATGCTGCAGAGCTACTCGGCGTGCCTGCGCGAAGGTGTGGAGACCGGCCGGGTGGCGATCGTCGGCGCCGAGTACGCCCTCGCCGAGGGACGGGTCCGGCTCGTCGAGGTGGCCGGCACCGTCGAGGAGTGACACCACCGCCGGCGCCCGCGCGGTCCGGGGTGTCCCGGAGCCGGTCCGACCGGCGGCCCGGAGCACCGGCGGACCGCTGCCAGAATGGCCCGCATGACCGACAGCGCCGTCACGCCTGCAGCGACCCCCGACCCCGCCTCCCCGCCGCCCGGCTTCCGCGTCGAGCACGACACGATGGGCGACGTCCTCGTGCCGCAGGACGCGCTCTACCGCGCGCAGACCCAGCGGGCCGTGGAGAACTTCCCGATCTCCGGCACCCCGCTGGAGCGGGGACACATCGAGGCCCTCGCGCGGGTCAAGAAGGCGGCCGCGCGCGCCAACGCCGCGCTCGGCGTCCTGCCCGAGGGCCTCGCCGACGCGATCGTCGCCGCCGCGGACGAGGTCGCCGCCGGGACGCACGACGCCCACTTCCCCGTGGACGTCTTCCAGACCGGGTCCGGCACGTCGTCGAACATGAACATGAACGAGGTGCTCGCGACCCTCGCCTCCCAGCGCCTCGGCAGCCCGGTCCACCCCAACGACCACGTCAACGCCTCGCAGTCCTCCAACGACGTCTTCCCGACGTCGGTGCACGTCGCCGCGACGGCGGGCGTGGTGCGGGACCTGGTGCCGGCCCTGGAGCACCTCGCCGGGGCGCTCCAGACGCAGGCCGAGGCGCTCGCCGCGGTCGTGAAGTCGGGGCGGACGCACCTCATGGACGCGACCCCCGTGACGCTCGGCCAGGAGTTCGCCGGCTACGCGGCCGCCGTCCGCTACGGGATCGAGCGCCTGCAGGCCGCGCTGCCCCGGGTCGCCGAGGTACCGCTGGGCGGGACCGCCGTCGGCACGGGCATCAACACCCCGGCCGGCTTCCCGCAGACGGTCATCGAGCTGCTGCGGGACGACACCGGCCTGCCCATCACCGAGGCCCGGGACCACTTCGAGGCGCAGAGCGCCCGCGACGGGCTCGTCGAGCTCTCCGGTGCGCTGCGGACCATCGCGGTGAGCCTGACCAAGATCTGCAACGACCTGCGCTGGATGGGCTCCGGCCCGAACACCGGCCTCGGGGAGATCTTCATCCCTGACCTGCAGCCGGGGTCCTCGATCATGCCGGGCAAGGTCAACCCGGTCGTGCCCGAGGCGGTCCTCATGGTCGCGGCGCGGGTCATCGGCAACGACGCCACGGTCGCCTGGGCGGGCGCGAGCGGGTCCTTCGAGCTCAACGTGCAGATCCCCGTCATGGCGCTCGGCACGCTGGAGTCCATCCGACTGCTGAGCACCGCGTCCCGCCTGCTGGCCGACCGGACGGTCGCAGGGATCACCCCGAACGTCGAGAGGGCCCGGGCCTACGCCGAGTCCTCGCCGTCGATCGTGACGCCGCTCAACCGGGTCATCGGCTACGAGGCGGCGGCCAAGGTGGCCAAGCACGCGGTCAAGGAGGGCATCACGGTGCGCCAGGCCGTCGTGGACCTCGGCTTCGTCGAGCGCGGCGAGGTCACCGAGGCCCAGCTCGACGAGGCCCTGGACGTCCTGGCCATGACGCGCCCGCCCCAGGCCTGACCCGACTCGCCACGTGGGGAGGGCCCGAGTCACAGCGCGGGCCGGGCCCTCCCCACGAGCCGGTCGGCGCCGGCGTGAGGGGCTCGTGGGGAGCGGCTGAGCCGGATGACGGTCCACGGGCTCCGCACAGGTGCCCACGTGAGCGCGCGCCGGGACGTCGGTCCCTTCTGCCCCGGCGCTGTGGGGGCGGACGCTGGACGGGTCGAGAGGACCCGCCATGCCCCCGCACTGCGACTCCCTGGACGGCCCCGTCGTGACGGCGGCACGCGACGCGCTCGAGGCCGACGACGTCAACCTCCTCCTGCCCTACGTCCACGCCGACGGCGAGGACGAGGTGCGCGAGGTCTTCGCGCTCGTCCGCACCGCGCGACGGGAGAGCCCGACCGCGCGCGAGGTCGCCGACCGGCTGCTCTTCGAGACCGCGGTGCGGGTGCACCGGGCCGGCGAGGGGGCCGCCTTCACGGGGCTCAAGCCGGCCGGCCTGGACGTCGGTCCCGCCATCCCGCTGGCCGAGCGGGCGCTGGCCGAGCGGGCGCTGGCCGACGGCGACGTGTCCGACCTCGTCGCGCTGCTCACCGAGGAGGTGCGCTCGGAGGCGGAGCGCCGGGTCGGCGCGGCGATGGCCGCCGCCGACGACGCCGCGGCGGGCGTCCCCCAGGCACGGCGGTGGGTCGAGGCGATGCTCGGGGTGCAGGTCTGGGCCCACGGGGTGCACTCGGCGATCCACGCGGCCGGTCACGGCGCCCCCGGCGCCGCGCACGAGCACGGCCCCCAGCACGGCCACGCGCACAGCGACCGCCACGAGCACGGAGCGCACGGCGAGCACGGGCCCGCCGCGCTCCTGCGCGACCACCCGGAGTGACCCGACCGGGGCGAGTGGTCGTCACGGATCGGGGAAGGTCGGTGGCGCCTACCGCCCCCGACCTTCCCCGATCCGTCGCGTGGGCCGCGGACGGCCGGGCGGCCTCAGGACTCGATGCCCTCCAGCATCTCCGTGACCAGGGCGGCCACCGGCGACCGCTCGGACCGGGTCAGCGTGACGTGCGCGAAGAGCGGGTGCCCCTTGAGCGCCTCGATGACCGCCGCGACGCCGTCGTGCCGCCCGACGCGCAGGTTGTCGCGCTGGGCGACGTCGTGGGTGAGCACGACGCGGGAGTTCTGGCCGATCCGCGACAGGACCGTCAGCAGCACGTTCCGCTCGAGCGACTGGGCCTCGTCGACGATGACGAACGCGTCGTGCAGGGACCGGCCGCGGATGTGCGTCAGCGGCAGGACCTCGAGCAGGTCGCGGGCCATGACCTCCTCGACGACCTCCGGCGCCACGAGGGCGCCGAGGGTGTCGAACACCGCCTGGGCCCAGGGGTTCATCTTCTCGGCCTCGGTGCCGGGCAGGTAGCCGAGCTCCTGGCCACCGACGGCGTACAGCGGCCGGAAGACCATGACCTTGCGGTGCTGCCGCCGCTCGAGCACCGCGTCCAGCCCTGCGCACAGCGCCAGCGCCGACTTCCCGGTCCCGGCCCGGCCGCCGAGGGAGACGATCCCGATCTCCTCGTCCATGAGCAGGTCGATCGCGATGCGCTGCTCGGCGCTGCGCCCGTGGACGCCGAAGACGTCGCGGTCGCCGCGGACGAGCTGCAGCCGCTTGTCCGCGGTGACCCGCGCGAGCGCGGAGCCGCGCGTCGACGTCACGACCGCGCCCGTGTGGCACAGCAGCGGGCCGGTGTCCTGGCCGGTGAGGTCGACGTCGGCGAGGTCGACCTGCTCCGCCGTGAACAGCTCGGCCATCTGCGAGTCGGCCAGCTGCAGGTGGGCGATGCCGGTCCAGCCGGAGTCCACGGCCAGCTCGGCCCGGTACTCCTCGGCGGTCAGGCCGACCGCGGAGGCCTTGACGCGCAGCGGCAGGTCCTTGGAGACGAGCGTGACGTCGGCGCCCTCGTCGGCGAGGTTGCGCGCCACCGCGAGGATGCGGGTGTCGTTGTCCCCGAGGCGGAAGCCCGCGGGCAGCACCTGCGGGTCGACGTGGTTGAGCTCGACCCGCAGCGTGCCGCCCTGGTCGCCGACGGGCACCGCCTCGTCGAGCCGGCCGTGCTGGACGCGCAGCTCGTCGAGGTGCCGCAGGGCGCTGCGGGCGAAGTACCCGAGCTCGGCGTGGTGGCGCTTCGCCTCGAGCTCGGTGATGACGACGACGGGGAGGACGACGGCGTGCTCGGCGAAGCGGAGCATGGCGCGGGGGTCGGAGAGGAGGACGGACGTGTCGAGCACGAACGTGCGCCGCACCTGGGGGTCCTGGTCCTCGACGGTCGTACGGGTCGTACGGTCTGGCGTGGCCACGGCAGGCTCCCTCCGGCGCGCTCTGCGCCGCTCAGCGCCACCGCCCGCCGGTGATCCGGCGGTCGACGGCTGGGTGGGGGTCGGTCGGCCACGAGGGCCGGGTCCGGCCCCCTTCCCGGAGCCTGTGCTCCATGGGGCCTCCCGAGAACGACGGGCGTCGTCCTGATACCCGGAACGTAACCCCGCCGTCGCCGCGTCGCGCGTCCTGACACGCCGTCCGACACGCCCGGGTGCGGGGTGTTCACCTGGGCGCAGCAGTCCGGTCACCCACGGCGCCGGCCCGACGGCGGACGACGGCGGCGCGGCTCAGCCGTCAGCGGCCGAGGCGGCGCTCCCGCTGGGCGTAGCTGCGCAGCGCGCGCAGGAAGTCCACCCGCCGGAAGTCGGGCCAGTAGGCCTCGCAGAAGTAGAACTCGGTGTGCACGCTCTGCCAGAGCAGGAAGCCGCCGAGCCTCTGCTCCCCCGAGGTGCGGATGACCAGGTCGGGGTCCGGCTGCCCCTTGGTGTAGAGGTGCTCGGCGATGTGCGCGACGTCGAAGGTCTCGGCGAGGTCCTCCAGGGCGGTGCCGCTCTCGGCGTGGGCCCGCAGCAGCGACCGCACGGCGTCGGCGATCTCCCGGCGTCCCCCGTAGCCGACGGCGACGTTGACGTGCAGGCCCTCGATGCCGGCGGTCCGCCGCTGGGCCTCGCGGAGCGTCTGTGCCGCCTCGGGAGGCAGCAGGTCCAGGGCCCCGACCGCCTGCAGCCGCCAGCGCCCGCGGGCGGCCAGGTCGGCGACCGCGTCCTGGATGATCGCCAGGAGCTGGTCCAGCTCGTCCGAGGCGCGGGAGAGGTTGTCCGTGGAGAGCATCCACAGGGTGACCACCTGGACGCCGGCCTCCTCGGACCACTCGAGGAGCTCGGCGATCTTGTCCGCACCGCGCCGGTGCCCGTGCGACGCCGACTCCCCCAGGCTGCGGGCCCACCGCCGGTTCCCGTCCAGGATCACGCCGATGTGCCGGGGGACGGCGTCCTTCGGCAGGGACGCGGCCAGCCGGCGCTCGTACAGCCCGTAGATCGGGTGGGGCAGGCGCATGCAGCGATCCTCCGAGCGTGGTCCGGGACGGACACACGGTAGCGCCGACCGGACCGCCGCGCCGCCCTCCGTACGGGACCTACGGGGGAGTAACCTACGGATCCGTAGGTTACTCTGTGCGCGGGTGGGCGCGCGTGGCAGGCTGGGCGCGGGACGCCCCCCGCGGCCCGCGGCGAGCGCGGGCGGACCACAGGGAGGACCGGAGGGTGAGCATGACCGTGCCCACGGGCAGCAGCGGACGCACCGCCGACGAGCCGACAGCCGCGCACTCACCGCACGTCGGGGGCGCGCTCGACGCCATCAAGCCGCGGCTGCGCGGCTGGATCCACGCCGGCGTGACCCCGCTCGTGGTCGTCGCGTCGGTCCTGCTCGTGATCACGGCGCCGACGACGGCCGGCAAGGTCACCTCGTCCGTGTTCGGCGTGAGCGCCATCCTGCTCTTCGGCACCTCGGCGGTCTACCACCGCGGGACGTGGTCCCCGCGGACGGGCGCGGTCCTGCGGCGCCTGGACCACACGAACATCTTCCTCATCATCGCCGGCACGTACACGCCGCTCACCGCGCTGCTGCTGCCGTGGCCGCTCAACCGCAACCTGCTGGTCATCGTGTGGTCCGGGGCCGTCGCCGGGCTCCTCGCGCGGGTGTTCTGGCTCCACGCACCGCGCTGGTTCTACGTCCCCGTCTACGTCGCCCTCGGGTGGGTGGCCGTGTGGTTCCTGCCGGAGTTCGCGGCGTCCGGCGGTGCCGCGATCGCCTGGCTCGTCGCCGCGGGTGGCCTGGCGTACACGGCCGGCGCCGTCGTGTACGGCACGAAGCGTCCCAACCCGAGCCCGCGCTGGTTCGGCTTCCACGAGGTGTTCCACGTGCTCACCGTGGTGGGCTACGCGTGCCACTACGCCGCCGTGACGATCGCGGTGCACACCGGGGGCTGAGACCCGGGGTGCACGCCGCGGCGTGAGGCCCGGGCGCACGTGCCGGCGTGACGACGCCTCAGGTCGCGAGGGCGGCCACCACCCCGCAGGCGAGCAGGACGACGAGCACCACGACGGCGTCCCACCGGTCCGCCCGCGCGGGCCGCCACACGGTCCGCTCGCCCCGGCCCAGCGCACCCAGGGCACGTGACTCCAGGGCGACCGCCATCCGCTCCGAGCGCCGGATGCCCGTGGCCAGCAGGGCGAACGACGCCCGTCCGAGCGCCGACGGCGAGGCGGGCAGGCGGGGCGCCTCGGCGGGGATCGCGGCCTCGACGACACGCCGCGGATCGGGCACGGGCGCGCGCAGGGCGTGGGCCCGTCGCACCGTCAGCCACTCCGCCGGCAGGTCCTCCAGCAACCGGTGGGCGGCGGTGAGGGCGACGGTCGGCCGGATCGGCAGGCGCGCCACCTGGTGCAGCGAGCCCAGGAGCCTCCCCGGCTCCGCCACCTGCAGGAAAGCCAGGGCGCAGACGCCGACGACGAGCGTCCGCGCGGCGAGGGCGACCCCGGTGCGCAGACCCACGTCGGTGATCTCGAGCGGGCCCAGAGCGGCCACGACCCGGGCGAGCGGCTCGCCGCCGCGCGTCACCGCGTTGACCGCCACGAGGCTCAGGCCGAACCCGAGGAACGGCAGCTGACCGAGCGCGAGGCGGCGCCACGGCACTCGGGCGAGCACGCGCGCCGCGACCATCGCGACGCACCAGAGCACGAGGACCGGCTCGGGTTCGCGGACACGGAGGAGGACCACCGGGACGAGGAGCGTCGCACCGAGCAGGACGGCCGGGTCCCGCCGTGCCAGCACGGCGAGCGGAGGCCGGGCGGCACCGACGTCGCTCCTCATGCCACCCGCTCCGTGGCCGCATCCAGGCCGGCCGCGGTGAGCACGCCGCGGTCCTCGAGGAGGGCCGGCCCGGCCTGCGCCACGACCCGTCCCCCGGCCAGGACGACGACCTGGTCCGCGAGCGCCCGGGCCAGCCGCAGGTCGTGCGTCGCGAGGACGACCGCGCGGCCCTGCGCCGCCGCAGCGGCCACGAGCCCGGCGACGTCGGCGGTCCGGCGCGAGTCCAGGCCCGCCGTCGGCTCGTCGAGGAGCAGCACGCGCCGGCCGAGCACCGCCGTCGCGGCGATGGCGAGCCGGCGCTGCTCCCCGCCGGACATCCGGAACGGGTCCGCCTCGGCGAGGTCCGCCAGCCCGACGGCGCCCAGGCCCGCCAGGGCGGCCTCGTCGCGGGCGGGTACGCGCCGGCCGAGCCCGACGGCGACCTCCGCCAGGGCGGTCCGGGCCAGCAGCTGGTGCTCGGGGCGCTGCACGACGAGGGCCACCGCCGGGGCGGCACGCCGGCCCCGCCCGCCGAGGAGGCCGGCGACGCCCAGCAGCAGCGAGGACTTGCCGCTGCCGTTGCAGCCGACCAGCGCGGTGACCTCGCCCTCACGCAGGGACAGCCCGCGCACGGCGACGACCTCACGTCCGCCCTGCCGGAACCCCGCGTCGGTCAGCCGGACCACCACGTCCCCCGGTGCCCGACGGGACCGCACCGGCAGCGGGACGTCGCCGGGCAGGACGTCGGCGGTCGCGCCGTCGGCGACCAGCCTGCCGGCCGCGGAGAGCACCGCCGTCCGCCCCGGCAGCCAGGGGACGCCGGCCGTGCGCTGCTCGACGAGGACCGTCGTCGTGCCGACCTCCCCCGTGGCGCGGGCGGCGAGGACCCGACCGACGCGGGCCGCCGCGACGGGGTCGAGCATCGACGTCGGCTCGTCGAGCAGCAGGACCGCCGGGTCGCCGGCCAGCACCGCGGCGAGCGC
>JACIXM010000461.1 GCA_014360395.1 Actinotalea sp. | reverse complement strand
CGTCGGCGACCATCGCGTCGGCGCGGGCGAGAGCCTCCTCGCGCGTCGCGCCGCCCATCTCGACCATGAGCCAGCCCGCACCGTCCGGCAGCGCCGGGACGTGCGCCTCCCCCCGGTGCCGGCGGACCACGTCGACGAGCCGCGCGTCCAGGCCCTCGATCGCCAGCGGCTCGTGGGCCAGCAGGGCCGGGACGGCGTCGGCGGCGCTGGGCATGTCGGCGTAGCCGAGCACCACCAGCACGGCGGCGTCGGCGACGGGCACGAGACGGACGGTCGCGCCGAGGACCGTCACGAGCGTGCCCTCGGTGCCGACGAGGAACTTCGCCAGGTCCGTCCCGCGCTCGGGCAGCAGGTGCTCCAGGGAGTAGCCGGACACCTGCCGCCCGAACCGCCCGAACTCGGTGCGGATCGTCTGCAGGTGGGCCGTGACCAGGCTGGACAGCCCCGGCACCGCGTCCAGGGCGCCGCCGCCCGCGCCCGCGGTGAACCGGCGGCCGTGACCGTCGACGACGTCCAGCGCCACCACGTTGTCCGCCGTCCGGCCGTACGCGACCGCGTGCGGGCCGCAGGCGTTGTTGCCGATCATCCCGCCGAGGGTCGCGCGGTTCTGCGTGGACGGGTCCGGGCCGAAGCGCAGCCCGTGCGGCCGGGCCGCCGCCTGCAGCGCGCTCATGACCACGCCCGGCTCGACGACGGCGGTGCCGGCCTCCGGGTCGATCCCGAGGATGCGGGTGAGGTACCGGGACGTGTCGACGACGACGCCCGGCCCGATCGCGTTGCCCGCCACCGACGTGCCGCCGCCGCGCAGCGTCAACGGGGTACCGGTCGTGCGCGCCACCTCGGTCACCGCCAGCAGGTCGTCCGTGTCCCGCGGGAAGACGACGACCTGCGGCACGACGCGGTAGTTCGACGCGTCCGTGGCGTACTCCGCGCGCCGCCGGGTGGCGTCGTCCACCTCGCCGCGGACGGCGCGTCGCAGCTCGTGGACGAGGTCGGCGGTGGCGGTGCGGGGCACGGCGCGATCCTGCCACGCAGGGGCTGGGACGGGCCTGGGACGGTCGGCACCCGGACTGCGGCCGCCCGGCAGGCCGACGACGGCGCGGCGCGGCGCCGCGGGCCGGTCCGCCCCTGCCCGCCCGGGTGCGCGACGGACCCGCCCGGGTGAGCCTGGGGCGGCGGGCCCGCACGGCCCGGCACGGGGGCGCCGTCGTCAGCGGCGGGCCGCCCCCTCGACGACAGGAGGACGATGTGCGCGCACTGACCTGGCAGGGCACCGAGAAGCTGAGCGTCCAGACCGTCCCGGACCCGCAGATCGTCGAACCGACCGACGCCGTCATCCGGATCACGTCCACCGCGATCTGCGGCTCGGACCTGCACCTGTACTCCACGCTCGGGATGTTCCTGGAGTCCGGCGACATCCTCGGTCACGAGCCCATGGGCGTCGTGGAGGAGGTCGGGCCGCAGGTGACGGACCTGGCGGTCGGCGACCGCGTCGTCGTCCCGTTCGTCATCGCCTGCGGCGCGTGCTTCATGTGCTCCCGCGGCCTGTCCACCCAGTGCGAGACGACGCAGAACCGTCACGTGCACAAGGGCGCCTCGCTGTTCGGCTACACGACCCTCTACGGGCACGTCGCCGGCGGGCAGGCGGAGTACCTGCGCGTGCCGCAGGCGCAGTTCGGGCCGATCAAGGTGCCCGACGACGGCTCGCCCGACGAGCGCTGGCTGTACCTGTCCGACGTCGTGCCGACGGCCTGGCAGGCCGTGCAGTACGCGGACGTCGAGCCCGGCGGCGACGTCGCGGTCATCGGGCTCGGGCCGATCGGGCAGATGGCGGCGCGGATCGCCGCGCACGTGGGTGCGGCGCGGGTGTTCGGCGTCGACCTCGTGCCCGAGCGGCTGGACATGGCCCGCCGCCACGGCATCGAGACGATCGACCTGCGCAGCGTCGACGACGTCCCCGCCGCGCTGCGGGACCTCACCGACGGCCGCGGGCCGGCGTCGGTCATCGACGCCGTCGGCATGGAGGCGCACGGGTCGCCGGTGGCGGAGACCGCGATGAAGGTCGCGGCGTTCCTGCCCGACCCCCTCGCCCGGACGATGATGGACAAGGCCGGGATGGACCGCCTGGCCGCGCTGTACACGGCGATCTCGTCCGTGCGCCGCGGCGGGACGCTGTCGCTGTCGGGTGTCTACGGCGGCTCGGCGGACCCGCTGCCGATGATGGAGCTCTTCGACAAGCAGGTCACCGTGCGGATGGGCCAGGCCAACGTGCGCACGTGGGTCGACGACGTCCTGCCCCTGGTCGGGCGCGACGACGACCCGCTCGGTGTGCTGGACCTGCGCACGCACCGGGCGTCCCTCGAGGACGCCCCGGCGATGTACGAGCTGTTCCAGAAGAAGGAGGACGGCTGCATCAAGGTCGTCCTGGACCCGACGCTGCCGGCGGCCGGCTGACGGATTGCCTGCTCCTCCGAGCCCGAGCGCACACCCGGCCCGAGCTCGGCGCGGCAGATCCGGGCCTGCGTCCGCACGGCCGCCGTCCGGCGATGATCGGCTGGAAGAAGGGAATCGCCGAAACCGTCACTCCGCGCCGAAGTCGTCAATTCTGGGTGACGAACTCGCGTGGACGTGACCATCTCGGCGCAGCCGTGCGGCATCCGGAACGCGCATGACCGCGCGGACCGCAGCGCCACCGTCAACCCTCGATCGCACTCGGGGCGACGCCGCCAGGTCACGAGCCCCTGCCGGGCCGACGACGCCCCCGGCCGGACCGGGGGACGTCGTCTGCCGGCGCGGGAGACCTCAGCTGAGGGAGGCGTCCAGCGTGATCGTGGTGCCGGCGAGCGCCTTGCTCACGGGGCAGGTGTCCTTCGCCTGCTGCGCGGCGGTGAGGAAGCCGGTCTCGTCCAGGCCCTCGACCTCGCCGGTGACCGTGAGGCGGATCGCGTCGATCCGGAAGCCGCCGTCGGGGTCCGGCGCGAGCGAGACGTCCGCGGTGATGTCGGCCGAGCGCAGCGTCCCGCCCGCCTCGCCGACCAGCGCCGACAGCTGCATGGCGAAGCACGAGGAGTGCGCGGCGCCGACGAGCTCCTCGGGGCTGGTGACGCCGTCCGGGTCCTCGGCGGCCCGCCGCGGGAAGGAGACGTCGAACGTGCCGACCTTCGAGCTGGTCAGCTCGACCTTGCCGGAGCCGTCCTGCAGGGAGCCGTTCCAGGTGGTGCGGGCGGTGCGGGTGGGCATGGGACCTCCGTGGGCTCGTGTGCTCGTGCTGCGGACAGCGGACGCGGCCGGGCTGCACCGGCCGCCCCCATCGACGCTAACGAGTCCGCGCGCCCCGGGCATCCGGGCCCGGCATCCGACGCTCAGGCGTCCGGGCCCGGCATCCGACGCTCAGGCGCCCGGGTCCGCCGGTGCGCGGTGGTGGGGGGCGGCGGCGCGGGCCTGGGCCCGGCCCTCCACGAGCACGAGCGTCAGGACGATCAGCGACCCCACGACGAACAGCACGACGA
>JACIXM010000460.1 GCA_014360395.1 Actinotalea sp. | reverse complement strand
TGTGGGCGGTGTCGGACTTCCTCGTCGCCGTCCTGCGGCTGCCCTGACGAGGCCGGTCGGCGGACCGGCGCGACCCGGTCAGCGGGCGGGCGGCTCCGGGACCACGATGTAGCCCGCGCGCGCGTCGCCGACGACGCGCAGCCACGCGTCCCCGGCCCTCGACCGGCACGTCCACCGCCACGCGAGGTAGGCGCAGAAGATCGCGTCGACCTCGTCCTCGACGACGCGCAGGTCCACCTTCCGGCTCGCCGTCGCCACCGCCCGTCGCAGCGCGGCCCACCGCGCCGAGGACCCGAGCCGCAGCGGGTCCTCGCAGTGCTTCTCCATCTGCGTCAGCAGGTCGCCCAGCGCGATGCGCAGCCGGGCGACGTCCCGGGCGGGTCCGCGCTGCTTGTAGGGGATGACGGTGTCGAGGTCGAAGAGCGTCACCATCGCCGGGTGCGGGTACACCTCGACCGCCACGGACCGGTCCCGGGCCGGCGGGGTGGCCGGGTCGACGTCCCAGCCGAACCGCCGGGCCAGCACCTCCGCCCGCGGCGGGTCGAACCAGGGCCAGGACCGGTTCGACGGGTGGCACCCCGCGTGGAAGGCGCGGAACCGGCGGGTCACCTCCGCCTCGCACGGGCGTTGCCCGGTCGCGTTCGGCACCACGAGCGGCGCGTCCAGGGCGGCGACGACGACGGCGCCGCGGGCGTGCGCGTCGACGAAGGCGGCGATCTCGTCGTCGGTGCGCACCGATGCGGACGCGACGAGGACGCCGTCGGAGTCGAGGGCCGCGACGCCCGTGCGGTTGCGGTGGCTCCACGCCAGGTCGATGCCGAGGTGCACCACGGTGGTCACCCGCTCAGCGTCCCACCGGGGAGCGGGTCGTGGGCGCCTCCGGCGCGCCGGTGATCCGAGCAGCGGGGCCGGCGGCCGTGTCCCCGCGCCCGGCGCTGCACCGCCCACAGGCCGGGCGGGCGGTGGCGGGCGGTGTCGGTGGCCTGTGGCAGCGTGCCGCTCGTGAGCCGCCGCCGTGACCCCTTCGCCCGCGCCGTCGGCCGCCGACGGCGCCGCGCGAACCGGCTGGTCACGACGCTCGCCAGCATCGTCTCCGTGCTCCTGGTGGTCGTCCTGGTCACCGCGACGGACACGGGCGAGGAGCTCGGCCTGCCCGACCTGCTCGGGGCGCGGCAGCCGCGCGGGACCGTCGTCGCGGTCACGCCGCAGGAGCTCGCGGACGCGCGTGCCGCCCTCGCCGCCCTGCCGGTCAAGGGCCGGGCGCCGCGCACCGGCTACGACCGCTCGCTGTTCGGCGACGGCTGGGTGGACGTCGACCGCAACGGCTGCGACACCCGCAACGACGTCCTGCGGCGGGACCTCGTCGAGATCACGACGGACCCGGCCACGGGCGGCTGCGTCGTGCTGTCAGGGACCCTGCGCGACCCCTTCAGCGACGAGGTGCTGGCCTTCGAGCGCGGCGAGCGCAGCGCCGAGGTCCAGGTCGACCACCTCGTCGCCCTGTCCGACGCCTGGCAGAAGGGCGCCCAGGAGTGGTCGGCGCAGCGGCGGGTCGCGTTCGCCAACGACCCGGCCAACCTCCTGGCCGTCGACGGCGCCCTCAACCAGGCCAAGGGCGACAGCGACGCCGCGACGTGGCTCCCGCCGCACCGCGGCTTCCGCTGCCGGTACGTCCTGCTGCAGACGACGGTGAAGGCCGCCTACGGCCTGTGGGTCACGGCGGCGGAGCGGGACGCGATCGCGCGCGAGCTGGACCGGTGCGTCGTCGTCGAGCCGGGCGGGCCCTCGCCGTGATGCGCGGAGCCGGGCCGATGCTCAGAGCGCGAGTGCGGCGAGGAACGCGGCGTAGGCGACGAGGGCGCCGCGGGCGGGCCACTCCACCGCGCGCCGCGGGGCGCGCACGGCCCAGGCGAGCGCTGACGTGGCCAGGAGGGCCCAGCACGCGGGGTGGCCGAAACGCAGGAGCCCGGCCTGGAGGGGCCCGACCCCGTCGGCCTTCTCCGGCACGACGACGAGCCACGTCACCGTCAGCGCCGTCGCCCCGGCGGCCAGGCCGACGCCGACGACGCCGCGGTGGCGCTCGGCCAGCGCCACCAGACGTGTGCGGGCGGCTGTCAGGTGCTCGGCCATCGTGCGGCCTCCGGCTCGGACCCGCCCAGCACCTCGAGCGCCTCGTCGCACCACGCGATCGAGGCGCCCGCGAGGTGGATCCCGTGCCGGACGGTCAGGTGCCAGCCCCGCGCGTCCGGCGACGGGTCCGCCCGCAGGTGGGACGCGATCTCCTCGTACCGGGCCAGGAGGGCGGCGGTGACCTCGCGGCGTCGTCGGACGTGGTCGGCGAGCACGCCGGCAGGCGCATGCCGCGCGAAGAAGACCTGGAGCAGCAGGTCGTCGCGACCTGCCTGCGGCGGGCCGGGTGGCGTCGCGAGCCAGCGGCGCAGCTCCGCCCAGCCTGCCTCGGTGAGCTGGTGGACGGTCCGCCGGGGCCCCCGGCCGCTCTCGGCGCGGCCGACGACGAGGCCCTGGGCGGTGAGCTCCTTGAGGGTCGGGTAGAGCCGTCCGTACCCCTCGCGCCAGAAGTGCCCGATCGTCCGGTCGATCGTCGCGGCCAGGTCGTAGCCGGACATCGGCTCGATGGTGAGCATCCCCAGCACCGCGTAGCGCGTGCGCGCCTTCCGATCGGTCACGGAGATGACTCTATCCCCCGGATATAGTCACCTCCAAGGCCGGGTTCAGCTGCGGGAGACCGCCGGCAGGATGCCCGCCCCCCGGAACACCTCGAAGACCAGCTGGGTCTCCGTGTGCCGCACGATCGGGTGGACGTTGAGGTGCTCCAGCACGAGGTCCCGCAGCGCCGTCGCCGACTCGACCGCGACGTGCAGCAGGTAGTCGTCCTCGCCGGCGACGTGGAAGATCACCAGCACCCCGGGGATCTCCCGGACCAGGGCCTGGAAGGCGTGGACGTGGTCCCTCCCGTGCGTCGCGAGGCGCACCTTGACCACCGCCTGGATGCCGAGGCCGAGGGCGGCCGGGTCGACGTCGGCGGTGAACCGGCGCACGACACCGGACTCCCGCAGGACCCGGACGCGCTGGGAGCACGTGGACTCCGCGATGCCCACGCGCGCAGCGAGCGCGGCGTTCGTCAGCCGCCCGTTCTCGCTGAGCTCGGCGAGCAGCCGCAGGTCCGTCCGGTCCAGGGCCGGGGGGCGCGCGTCGGCCGGCTCCGGGCCGGCGTCGCGCCGGCCGGGCCGCCGCAGATTCTTCGTCGTCGTCGCCTCTGCCATCAGGCCATGATGCAGGATCCGTCGCATCTCCTGCCTTCGACGGCGAGTCCTTCGGCCGTTCTTGAGGCCGGCCGCAGATCGGCACGACCATGCGCCGATGGGACCGAACGCCGCCACCGACGCCGGCACGACGCACCGTCAGCCGCCCACCGCCGCCCCCGGGCAGGAGCAGCCGGCACCCCGGCTCGCCCTCGACTCGCTCGCCGTCCACGCCGGCCGTGACGACCTCACCGGCCTGGGCGTCCACGCCCCGCCCCTGGACCTGTCCTCGACGAACCCGCTGCCGAGCATCGACGCCGGCGGCGAGGCCTACGAGGCGATGGCGACCGGCGGCCACCCGACCGCCGGCGGGCACGTCTACGCGCGCCTGTGGAACCCGACCGTGGCGCGCTTCGAGGCGGGCCTCGCCGCGCTCGAGCACACCGAGGAGGCGGTGGCGTTCGCGTCCGGCATGGCGGCGGTCACGGCGGTCCTGCTCGCGGCGCAGGCCGAGGGCGGCGGGCGGCACGTCGTCGGCGTCCGGCCGCTGTACGGCGGCACCGACCACCTGCTCGGCAGCGGGCTGCTCGGCACGGAGACGACCTACTGCCGTGCCGACGAGGTCGCCGCGGCCGTCCGCCCCGACACCTGCCTGGTCGTCGTCGAGACGCCCGCGAACCCCACGCTCGACCTCGTCGACATCGCGGCCGTCGTGCGCGCCGCGGGCGCGCGCCCCGTGCTCGTGGACAACACCTTCGCCACGCCCGTCCTGCAGAACCCGGCCGACCACGGCGCGACGTTCGTCCTGCACAGCGCGACGAAGTACCTCGGCGGCCACGGGGACGCCGTCGGCGGCGTGGTCGCGACGGACGCCGGCTGGGCGGCCGCGCTGCGCCGGGTGCGCGCGGTGACCGGCGGGATCCTGCACCCGCTCGCCGGGTACCTCCTGCACCGCGGCCTGCCGACGCTGCCCGTGCGCGTGCGGGCCCAGCAGGAGTCGGCGGAGAAGATGGCCGGCTGGCTCGCCGAGCACCCCGCGGTCACGCAGGTGTTCTACCCCGGTCTGCCCGGGACGGACCCCGCCGGGATCCTCGGCCGTCAGATGCGCGGACCGGGCGCGATGGTGACGATCCGGCTCGCCGGCGGGTTCGACGCCGCCGCGCGGGCGGCTGAGCGCGTCCGGCTCTTCACGCACGCCGTCTCGCTCGGCGGCGTCGACTCGCTCATCCAGCACCCGGCCGCCCTGACCCACCGCCCCGTGCCCGCCGACGCCCGGCCGGGCGCGGACCTCCTGCGCCTGTCCATCGGCCTGGAGGACCCCGCCGACCTGCAGGCGGACCTCGCACGGGCGCTCGACTGACACGACCCCGCGGTGAGGCGGCACCGACGCCCGCTCCGGCGGCCGGCGCGAGCCACCACCCAGCCCGGGGGACACTGGTCCCGGCACACCCACCACGACCGTGCGGCGACGGCGCCGCACGACCCGGCCGACGACGACGTCCGCGCCCACCGGCGCCGCGCCCGCCGCCGCCGGACGAGGAGCGCGACCCCATGACGCACGATCACGCCACCCCCGCCACGGACCCCGCGGCCCCCCCCCCCGACGACGTCGCCGCGCTCGCCCGGGCGGTCGACGCCGCCACCGCGCCCGCGGACCTCGCGGTGCTCGAGGAGGTCCAGCGCCGCGTGCTGTGGCTGGCGACCCGGATCGTCGACGCCGCGAACCACGACCGGGACACCGGCGACGGGGTCAAGGTCGGCGGGCACCAGGCATCGAGCGCGTCGCTCGTGTCGGTCATGACCGCGCTGTGGTTCGCGCACCTGGACGGCCCGGACCGGGTCGCGGTCAAGCCGCACGCCTCGCCGGTGTTCCACGCGATCCAGTACCTGCTGGGCAACCTGGACCGCTCGTACCTGACGCGCCTGCGCGAGCGCGGCGGCCTGCAGTCCTACCCCAGCCGCACCAAGGACCCCGACGAGGTCGACTTCTCCACCGGCTCGGTGGGCCTGGGCGCCGCGGCGCCGCTGTTCGCCGCCGCCGTGCGCCGCTACGTCGACGCGCACTTCGGCCCGCGACCGCGCTCCCGGTTCATCGCGCTCCTCGGGGACGCCGAGCTCGACGAGGGCAACATCTGGGAGGCCGTGGCCGACCCGGCGACCGCGGGGCTCGGCGACGTCATGTGGGTCGTGGACCTCAACCGCCAGTCGCTGGACCGCGTCGTCCCGGGCGTGCGGGTCGCGCAGTGGCGCGGGCAGTTCGAGGCAGCCGGCTGGCACGTCGTCGAGGTGAAGTACGGCCGCCGG
>JACIXM010000046.1 GCA_014360395.1 Actinotalea sp. | reverse complement strand
CCCTGGGCACCATGCTCGCGCTCAAGGAGCTGGGCGTGCGCCTGAACATGGACGACTTCGGCACCGGTTACTCGTCGCTGGGTTACCTTGCTGTCAACCCGCGGTACGAGCCGGTCGGGCACGAGCGGGTCGGCCACTACGAGGGCTGCCTGAGCGTCGAGGGGTGGCAGGCGGTGCGCTCCCGCTGGCGCACCGTCCGGCTGCGCTGCCAGGACCAGCACGGTGCCGAGGTCGACGAGGTGCTCCACGGCTGGCCCGCGCGGATCGTCCAGCACGAGACGGACCACCTGCAGGGTCGCCTGTACGTCGACGACGCCGAGATGCGCTCCCTGGTCGCTCCGCCGAACGGGCTGCGCTTCAGCGACCCGACGCCGCACCGCGCAGCCCAGGCCCTGGGTTTCGAGCTGCCCCAGGGCTGACCCGGCCGCCCGTGGGGGTGAGCCCCCGCGTGGTCAGGGTCGGTTCGGGGCCCTCACCCATTCCGTCGAGGTGGCGGCCGGTCCTACCGTGGGCACAGCGGCCCTCCCGGGCCGGCCCCGGGCCCGTGGCCCGGGCGGTGCTGCGGTGCGACGCCAGGGCGTCGACGGACGAGGGGAGGGCCGCGTGGACCCGACCGCTGCCGTCGACGGCGTGCTCGCACTGGTGGGCTCCCCCTGGGCGTTCGTCGCCCTGTGGGTGATGACCGTGGTGGACGGGTTCTTCCCGCCGGTCCCCTCCGAGACGGCGGTCATCGCCCTCGCGGCCGTGTCCGCGGCGACCGGGCGGCCGGAGCTGTGGGCGGTCGTCGTCGTCGCAGCGCTGGGGGCCTTCGTGGGCGACCAGCTCGCGTACAGCATCGGCCGGCGGCTGCCGCTGCACCGGATCCCCGGACTGCGCGGGGAGCGGGCGGGCCGGGCCCTCGGCCGGGCGCGCCTCGCCCTGGCCAGCCGCGGGGCGTCGTACATCATCGCCGCGCGGTTCGTCCCCGTGGGCCGGGTGGCCGTGAACATGACCGCCGGTGCCGTCGGCTACTCCCGGCGGCGGTTCACCGCGCTCGCCGCCCTCGGCTCGGTGGTGTGGGCGGTGTACTCGGCCGCCCTCGGCGTCGGGGCCGGCGTCTGGCTGCAGGACCGCCCGCTGGTCGCGGCCGGCGTCGGCATCGCGGTCGGACTGGCGCTGGGGCTGGTCATCGACGCGGTCCTGCGCCGGGTCATGGAGCGTGTCCGGGGGCGAGCCCTGACCGCGGGGCGGGTCGTCCCGGCGGTCCCGGCGGCGGAGCCGGGCTCGCGCGCGGCGCTCTAGCAAGCCGGCGGTCCGGCGCCCTCGCAGGCCCAGCGTCCCGCCGGACCGGCGCCCGGGCAGGCGACGCGCCGAGCCCGCCGCGGCGCTGGCGCGCCGTCGTCGGCCCGTCAGAGCTTGCGCAGCCGCACCCGCTGGACCGAGTGGTCGGCGCCCTTGCGCAGCACCAGCGTGGCCCGGCCCCGGGTCGGCAGGATGTTCTGCTCCAGGTTCGGCGCGTTGATGGCGTCCCAGATGCTCTCGGCGCGGTCGACGGCCTCGTCGTCGCTGAGCGAGGCGTACCGGTGGAAGTACGAGGCCGGGTCGGCGAAGGCCGTCCGCCGCAGGGACAGGAAGCGGTCCACGTACCACTGCCGCACGTCAGACGTCCGCGCGTCCACGTAGATGGAGAAGTCGAAGAAGTCGCTGACCGCGAGGTTCGACTCGCCGACGGCCGGCCGCGCCGGCTGCAGGACGTTGAGCCCCTCGACGATGAGCACGTCGGGCCGGCGGACGACGACCTCCCGGTCGCGCACGATGTCGTACGTCAGGTGGGAGTAGACCGGCGCCCGGACCTCCGCCCGGCCGGCCTTGACCGCGGCGAGGAAGCGCAGCAGCGCCCGCCGGTCGTAGGACTCCGGGAAGCCCTTGCGGTCCATGAGGCCGCGGCGCTGGAGCTCGGCGTTGGGCAGCAGGAACCCGTCGGTCGTCACGAGCTCGACGCGCGGCGTCGCGGGCCAGCGGGCCAGGAGCTCGCGCAGGAGGCGGGCGGTCGTGGACTTGCCGACCGCGACCGACCCGGCCACGCCGATGACGTAGGGGGTGCGGGCGCCGTGCTCGCCCAGGAAGGTCGAGGAGGCCGCGTGCAGACCCGCGGTCGCCTCGACGTACAGCGCGAGGAGGCGGGACAGCGGGCGGTACACCGCGTCGACCTCCGCCAGGTCGATCGGGTCACCCAGGCCGCGGAGGCGGGCGACGTCGTCGTCGGTCAGGGGCAGCGGGGTGGCGGCCGACAGGCGGCTCCACGTGGCCCGGTCGAGGTCGACGTACGGGCTGGTGGGGCTGGTCGTGCTCGCGGGTGGCGCGGGCATCACCGCGCACGCGCCACGTCTGGTGCCGGCATGGGAGCAGTCTGCCGGATCGGACGTGCCCGGGCCGCGCCACTAGACTCGCGGCCATGTGTGGAATCGTCGGGTACGTCGGTGACCAGCGTCCCAACGGGCGCCCCCTCGAGGTCGTCATGGGTGGCCTCGCGCGGCTGGAGTACCGCGGGTACGACTCGGCCGGCGTGGCGCTCGTCACGCCCGGTGCCGAGGAGCTGACCTTCGCCAAGAAGGCCGGGAAGCTCACCAACCTCACGGCCGAGCTGGCTGAGCGGTCCCTGCCGGACGCGACGGCCGCGATCGGTCACACGCGGTGGGCGACGCACGGCGCCCCGAACGACGTCAACGCCCACCCGCACCTGTCCGAGGACGGCACGATCGCCGTCATCCACAACGGCATCGTCGAGAACTTCGCCGTCCTGCGGGCCGAGCTGGCTGCCGCCGGCGTGACCTTCCGCTCGGAGACGGACACCGAGGTCGTCGCCCACCTCGTCGCGGCCGCCTTCCGGGACAGCGGTGACCTCAGCGAGGCGGTCCGGACGGTGGCCCGCCGCCTGCACGGCACGTTCACGATCCTCGCGGTGCACACGGACCGGCCGGACACCGTGGTCGGCGCGCGGCACGACTCCCCGCTGGTCGTCGGCCTCGGCGAGGGCGAGAACTTCCTCGGGTCCGACGTCGCCGCCTTCATCGCGTACACGAACGAGGCGATGGAGCTGGGGCAGGACCAGGTCGTGACGATCACCCCCGACTCCGTCGCGGTCGTCGACTTCGACGGCCAGCACGTCGAGCCCAAGCGGTACACCGTGGACTGGGACGCGTCGGCGGCCGAGAAGGGCGGCTTCGCCTCCTTCATGGACAAGGAGATCCACGACCAGCCGCACGCCGTCGCGGACACCTTGCTGGGCCGGACGGACCTCAAGGGTCGGCTGGTCCTGGACGAGCTGCACGTCGACGAGGCGGTCTTGCGCCAGGTCGACAAGATCATCGTGGTGGCCTGCGGCACGGCCGCGTACGCCGGCCAGGTCGCCAAGTACGCGATCGAGCACTGGTGCCGGATCCCGGTCGAGGTGGAGCTCGCCCACGAGTTCCGCTACCGCGACCCGGTCGTGAACGCCCGGACGCTCGTCGTCGCCGTCTCGCAGTCCGGCGAGACCATGGACACCCTCATGGCCGTCCGGCACGCCCGCGAGCAGGGCGCGAAGGTCGTCGCGATCGTCAACACGCACGGCTCGACCATCCCGCGGGAGTCGGACGCGGTGCTCTACACCCACGCGGGCCCGGAGGTCGCGGTCGCCTCGACCAAGGCGTTCCTCGCGCAGATCACCGCCGCCTACCTGCTCGGGCTCTACCTCGCGCAGCTGCGCGGGACGAAGTTCCCCGACGAGATCCGCGACGTGCTGGACGAGCTCCGCGCGATGCCGGAGAAGATCCAGCACCTGCTGGACGGCGCCGAGCACATCCGCGCGACGGCGCGCAGCATGGCCGAGGAGAAGTCGGTGCTCTTCCTCGGTCGGCACGTCGGGTACCCCGTCGCGATGGAGGGCGCGCTCAAGCTCAAGGAGCTCGCGTACATCCACGCCGAGGGCTTCGCGGCGGGTGAGCTCAAGCACGGCCCGATCGCGCTCATCGAGCCCGGCCAGCCGGTCTTCGTCATCGTCCCCTCGCCCCGGGGCCGCGACCAGCTGCACTCCAAGGTCGTCTCCAACATCCAGGAGATCCGGGCCCGCGGTGCCCGCACGTTGGTCATCGCGGAGGAGGGTGACGACGCCGTCCTGCCGTACGCGGACGAGGTGTTCCGGATCCCGCAGACCCCGATCCTGCTGGCCCCGCTGGTCGCCGTCGTCCCGCTGCAGATCTTCGCCTGCGAGCTGGCGACCGCGAAGGGCCTGGACGTGGACCAGCCGCGCAACCTGGCCAAGTCCGTCACGGTCGAGTGATCGTCGGGGTCGGCATCGACGTCGTCGACGTCGCCCGCTTCCTCGCCACGCTCGAGCGCAGCCCGGGCCTGGTGGAACGGCTGTTCACGCCCCAGGAGCGCGACGTCCCGCCCACGTCGCTCGCGGCGCGGTTCGCGGCGAAGGAGGCCATCGCGAAGGCGCTCGGTGCGCCCGGCGGGATGTCCTGGCAGGACGCGACCGTGCACCGCATCGCCGGCGGCCCCCCCGAGGTCGAGCTGCGCGGCACGGTCCTGGCCCGCGCGGCGGAGCTGGGCGTGGACCGGTGGCACCTGTCGATCTCGCACGACGCGGGCATCGCGTCCGCGGTGGCGATCGCCGAGCGCGACCCCGCCTGAGACCAGCTGGTCTCAGCGCCCGCCGTCGCGACGAGGGGCCCGGTGCCACGGGGAGA